>JASFQX010000351.1:0-3520 GCA_050115215.1 Chloroflexota bacterium | reverse complement strand
TCCTGGAACGCCGTCACCTCCCCCGCCGTGGAGCAGTCGACTCCGTCGCGCAGCGCCCAATACTCCCGCACCATCTGCTGGCCGCGACGGAACGGCTCCCTGAAGCCTCTTGGGTGGCCCTCGAGCGCGACGGCGAGGGCGTCGTTGAGCTCCATGGCCGCCTCCCTCGCGGTGTAGGCCGCCTCGTAGAGACAGAAGAGGCGGGGCAAGCCTTGGGGCCTCTGCTCGATGCCGACGTCCCCGATGACCACGAGCTGGTCACGGATGAGCCGGCGCAGCTTCCGGACCTGATTCCTGTTTTCGGGGTCGAGCTCGGCGAAGCGCGCTTGCCACTTCGCCTGGTCCGCGAACACACCATCACGGATGGTGGCCCAGGCGACCTCGGTCTGGGATCCCTCAGCCGCACTGACCCCGACACCCCAGAGCAGCGCCGCGAGGAGCACTCCCGTCGCGGTCCGAAGGTGCGTCCGCATCGGTTCCCTTTCTCTGCGCGGCCCGTTCCCGCCATCGGCTCTGCGCGGACGAGGCCGCATGCACGCGGGCTTCGAGCCGTCGCCTCCCGCCATGGCCATTCTCTCGCGGGCGTCCATCACGTCGCGAGCACGCACCGAGATCGGCCGCGAACGAGGGCCTTGTCTGGTCCCCGCCGCCAGGGCCAGGCCGAGTCGACGCAGGGGGCAGGTCCGGAGCGTGGCCTACCGCCTGACGGGCAGCGCCAGGCTCGCGGGGTGATCGGGATCATAGGCGAGGCTGATATCGAGCGCGCGCGGGTCCGCCGGGGTCCGGAACGTGTCGGCGTCAGCCCCGGCGATGGCCAGGCGGATAGCCCACCCGGCCGGGACCAGCACGGCCGTGGGCAGGAGCCGGATGGTGAGATCGAAGGGGTCGCCCGGGACGAGGCGGCGCGCATCCGCCCGTCGGAAGGTCGGCCTGGTGTCACCCCCGCCCCGATGAAGGGCGCGGAACAGGCCCTCGGTCAGGAGGCGGACCCGTCCGCGCGGATCGACGGCCTCGAGGTAGGCGAAGAGCGTGAGATCGTCATGGTCGGTGGCGACCCGCAGCCGCAGGGTGGGATGGCCCACGATCTCGAGCGGCGCGGCGAGCGTCGTCCAGGCCCAGGTCGCCAGACGCTGGTCGGCCCGAGCACGGTCGCCGTACCTCAGTGGCAGCGCCAGCTGGGTGTACCAGCGGTTGCGGGTCCCGGTCGTGGCTCTGGGATCCAGCTGCATGCGCTCCCTGGCGACCTTGTCCGGAGGCGCCGGCGAGAGGCGCCGGTCGGCGGTGAGGTACAGCACCGTCGGCTGGACACCCCCTGGTGGCCACGACGGGGTGGTCCGCCAGGCTTCCGCGCCCATGACGAAGTAGTGGAGGCAGCGCTCAGCGGGCGAGGCTCGCCTGCCCCGGAGCGGGCCTTCGAGGAAGTCGATGATCTTCGCCCACTGCTCCGACAGCGTAGGATCGGGCGCCACGCCCTCCGCGAACGGGCTCCCGTGCTGCTCGCCCGTGTGAGCCCACGCGCCGATCCACGCCTCCCGTACCGACGGCAGCTCCGCGTACATGCGCAGGACTGAGTCGGCCGTGGTGCCGTCGCGCCAGCTGCCCCAGAGCTGGGCGGGCACGTTCGCGTCACGGATCGCGTCCGCCATCCGGTGGAGGCTGAGATCGTCGAGCGTGACGGCCTGGTCGCCGTACTCGTCATCACGGAACTCGATGCTCTCTAGAGCGTCAATGACCGAGGGGTTGGCCCGGCGCTCGACGATCGCGGTCAACTCGCGGCCCTTCGGGTCTTCGTCGGTCGGCCGGGCACCCTTGACCAGCAGTCGCGCGGTCAGCCCGAACTGCCTCGGTGGGGAGTCGCGATCGAGGGCCGCGGTCATCTCGCTCCAGGCCCTGCAGAAGGCCTCGTTGAAGACCCCGCCGGGATGGGCGATGTCGCTATAGACGTCGTACTCGAACTCGCGGGCCACGACGGCCTTGACGGCGGGATGGCCGCTCGCCGCGAGCATCATCGCCGTGGTTCCCTCGTAGCTGATGCCGGTCGCTCCGACGAGGCCGTTCGACCACGGCTGGGCCACGATCCAGTCGACCACCTCGATGGTGTCCCGCCGCTCACGCGGAGACCACGGACACGGCCACGTCCCCTCCGACGCGCCGGTCCCGCGTGCGTCGATGACGACGACCGCGAAGCCGCGACGGACGAGCTCGTCGCCGATCGCCGCACGCGGCCCGATGGGTGCGCGGTCGGGCCGCTCAGGCGATCGGAGGGCGAATGAGCGCCAGTAGCGCGTGGCCGTGACGACGGTGGGGAATGGAGCCTGGTCGTCGCTCGGAGGCAGGAGGACGTCGACGGCGACGCGGATGCCGTCGCTCATGGGCAGCCAGCGAGAGCTGAGCCGCAGCTTCTGGGCCATGTGGACGATGGGGCCGCTCCGGGCGGGTCACTCCCCTAGCGGCGCTCCTGTCCGAGGCACGATGCGCGCCTCACTCGGCGGTATCGTCGGCTGCGTCGTCGTCGAGCTGCTTGATGACGTACCAGAGCTTGATGTCCTTCCCACCTTCGGGTCGCTGGTCCTCCGGGATGAAGATCAACCGATGTGTCCTCGACAGCTCCGGCGCCTCGAGTCCCGTGATCTCGAGTGCTTCGTCCGGGTCCGCGTACTCCACGGCTGGGCCGGAAGGCTCCCCGTGGCTGGTGGGCTGATGTACGAACCGCATCTGGCCGTGTCCTTTCATGTGGTGGTCTGGCCGCATCGGGCGATACACCCGAGAGTATGGAGGGAACGGCACCCACGATGCATCGAGCGGCTGCCGGCGAGTGCCACGATGGCCGATCGTGACCACGCAGCACCCCCGGGGGACGCCTCGATGGACAGTGGGCGGAGAATCTACGTAGCGGGAGGCTGCGAGACGCGGCCCCAGCGGTGGCCGCCTGGACCGCGCTGAGCCACTGGCGAACCCGACCCGCCCAAGCAAGGGGGGTCTGTCATGCGCAGGCCGCTGGCCGCTGGTGCGGCCGTCCTTCTCTCCATGCTGGTCGGCGTGATGCCGACTCTGGCACAGGCGTCCTCGACGACGAGCGTCGAGATCCCCGCGGTGTATGCGCACCCCGAGGTCCTCGTCGACGCAGAGTGGCTTGCCCAGCACCTCGACGACCCGACGGTGCGGATCGTGGATGCGCGGATGCCCTTCGAGGCCTCGCTCTACGAGACGGCACACATCCCCGGGGCCGTCTTCCTCAACGTGAGCAGCGATCTCTGCTGTGCGTCCGAGATCATGCCGGCCGACGAGTTCGCCTCGCTCATGGGCAGGCTCGGGATCGGGGACGACACGACCGTGGTCGCCTACGACACGGAGGGCGGCCGATGGGCGGCCCGGCTGTGGTGGGCGCTGCAGTACTACGGCCATGAGGAAGCCGCCATGCTCGATGGTGGCCTGCGTGCGTGGGTCGGCGCAGGTGGCGCGGTCGAGACCGAGGTGCCTGATGTCGAGCCGGCCGTCTTCACGCCGGAGGTCCAGCCAC
>JASFQX010000350.1:0-3525 GCA_050115215.1 Chloroflexota bacterium | reverse complement strand
CGGCCAGCGACCGCGCGTCATCGTCCCAGACCGGCAGGAGCGCGGACCCGTCCGGCGTCTGGAGTCGAGCCGGTCCGACGATGACCAGGGGCGCCAGGTCCGGTTCGAGCGCGAGGGCATCGCCGGCCAGCTCCTGGCGCGTGGGTCGGTGGGTGAGCACCACGTCCGCGAGAAGCTGCGCCGGCGCGATCCATCGCTCGTCGTTGAGCCGAAGGAAGCGCGCATCCTCGTTCAGCGCCGCCGAGACCGCGCGCGTCGGCGACTTCGCTCGGGTCAGGCCGGCCGCGGCGATCGGGTCGGCGAGCTCCGCGGACGTCGCCGCGCGACGCTCACGCAGGATCTCGAGCGCGGCGTCGGCGATCGTTCGGCGTGGCACGGTGAGCCTCCCCTGCGTTGGGTCCTGGCCTGCCGGGAGCCTGCGGCGGTTGGGACGCTGATGGTACAGGGGTGCCCATGAGGGAGCGCGCCCATGCCGATCCCGCTGGTGTCAGGAGGTGGAAGGGCGGCGGTAGCCGGCGTAAGTCTGACTAAGTCGTTGACTTAGTCTGGTCTCCCCGCGATGATGGCGGCATGACCGAGGTCGGAGTCCACGAGGCGAAGACGCACCTGTCGCGTCTCCTGCGTCGCGTCGCAGCGGGTGAGCAGATCACGATCACGAGCGGTGGTCGCCCGGTGGCTCGGCTCGTGCCGTGCGAGCGGAACGAGTCCCGCGAGCTGGGGTTCGATGCTGGTCTCATCACCATCCCCGAAGACTTCGACGATCCCTTGCCATCAGAGTTGCTGGACGACTTCGAGCGTTGACGTACCTGCTCGATACGCACGTGTGGCTGTGGATGCTGGGTGACCCCGATCGGATCCGCCCGGACCTGGTGGCCGAGCTTCGAGCGAACCGGACCAGGCTGCTGCTCTCCGCGGCGAGCTCGTGGGAGATCGCCATCAAGTGGTCCGTCGGCCGCCTGTCGCTGCCGGAGCCTCCGGCGACATACGTCCCGTCGAGGATGCAGCGGACGAACGTCGAACCCCTCGCAGTAACCCACTCACACGCACTGCAGGTCGCGACGTTGCCGCGACACCACCGCGATCCGTTCGATCGGCTCCTCATCGCGCAGGCCCAACTCGAGGGCGTACCGCTGGTGACGGTCGACTGGGCCCTCGATGACTACGACGTCGAGACTATCCGCGCGGATCGAGGTGCGCACGGCGACGTCGAGGACTGACGGGGAGTGGCGCGCCCGGCGAGGCCATGCTCGACCGGGGGAGCAGCGTGGGCGAAGCTCGCGGCGTGGCCGCGAACGCGCTATTCGGGCATCCAGTCGAAGGTATCGGGGTGCGGTCCGGTGCGCCCGGCATCGCCCCGGCTGAGGGCTGACAGCGCCGCCATGTCGTCGGGATCGAGCTCGAAGCCGAACACGTCGAGGTTCTCGCGCATGCGCTCCGGCGAGGTCGTCTTGGGGAAGACGACGTCGCCGCGCTGGAGGTGCCATCGGAGGATGACCTGGGCCGGCGTGCGCTCGCGCCTGGCCGCGATCTCCGTCACGACCGGCTCGGAGAGCCCCGCGCCCTGCACCAGCGGGGCCCAGGCTTCGGTCACGATGCCATGCTCCCGCCCGTAGGCGCGGACCGCGTCGTTGGCGAAGTAGGGGTGCACCTCGATCTGGTTGACGGCGGGCACCGTATCGGTCTCGGTAGCCAGCCGCTCGAGGTGCGCGATCTCGAAGTTGGAGACGCCGATCGAGCGGGCACGTCCGTCGCGCTGGAACTCCTCGAGCACCTGCCAGGTCGAGACGTAGTCGCCCTCGTACAGCGTCGGCAGGGGCCAGTGCACGAGGAAGAGGTCGACGTAGTCGCTGCCGAGCTCTGCGAGCGTGGCGTCGAACGCGCGTCGTGCGTCATCTGGTCGGTGCGATGCGTTGCTGAGCTTGCTCGTGACGAAGACGTCCTCACGGGCCAGGCCGGAGGCGCGGATGGCCTCGCCGACGCCACCCTCGTTCTCGTACATCTCGGCCGTGTCGATGTGCCGGTACCCAGCAGCGAGCGCGTCGCGCACCGCCTGTGCCGTGGCCTCAGGCGGGATCTGGAACGTACCGAACCCGAGCTGTGGGATGGTGCGGCCGTCGTTGAGGCTGATATCCGGGATGTTGCTCATGCAGCGTACCGAGTCCTCCAGAGCGTGGGGCGAAGCGAGCCTCGATTATGCCCAGCAGCGAACGTGGTCGCACGAGTCAAGGTGTGCGCGACGACCTCCAGTCGTGCTGCCGTTCGTAGCCGAGGAGCTCCCGGGCATGATCGATCGACTGATCGACGGAGACGCGGCCAAGACGCCTCGGTGTGATCTACGGAGTCGCCGGATCCGGCCGGAGCACAGGGAACCCCTGGCGCGAGACGGAGTCCGCCTGCCGCTCGTCGAGGGTCACGAACTGAAGGGTCCAAGGCTCGGACTCTGCCGCAACATGGCCGCCGCCAACAGGAGCGCATCGGCAGCACGCAGCGAGTGGACACGCAGCAAGCGGATGGCGCCTCGACGGACGCGATCGGTGGCCTCGACCTCGTGCCAGGCTGCGGCGAGCGTCTCCAGCCAGTCCCGTGCTTCATCGACACTACGCCGGACCGTTCCAGCCGGTCGACGGCCATCGGGCTGTCGCTGGAGCTGATGCCGTGCACACGCCCGTACAGGGAATCCGATCGGTCAGTACCGCGCCCGGCAAGAGCCGGATGCAGGGTAGCCATGCCGATCCTGCCGAACCGGCGTCGACCCGACCTCTGAGACGCGCCGAGCGCAGGTGCCACGCAGCTCGCGAAGGAGCCTTACTCCCGGCATCATCGAGATGACATGAAGCTGATCACGCTGATCGCCAGCGGCACACGCGGCGATGTGCAGCCGGCCATCGCCCTCGGCAAGGCGACGCAGGCAGCGGGGTATCGCGTCCGCATCCTGGCCGGCAGTGGCTTCCGCGAGTGGATCGAGCGGCATGGCCTCGAGGTGGCGACGTCGCGGGTGGACATCGAGGCGGTGATGGCCAGCGAGCTTGGCCAGGATTGGGTCGATCAAGGCCACCGACCACTCGCGCAGCAACGGCTCATGGCGCGCCTGATCGATGACTTCGGGCCCCGCCTCATGCGTGACGCCTGGGACGCGAGCCAGGACGCCGATGCGGTGATGAGCAGCTTCACCTCGGACACGTATGCCCTGGCCATCGGCGAGAAACGAGACATCCCGGTAATCAGCGCGCCGCTGCAGCCCGCGATGATAACGACGCGCGACGGTCGCGTCATGCCCAACGCTCCCCTGCCCCGTCGCGTCAGCCGCGTCAACGAGTGGTTCGGGCGCATCCTCATCGAGCCCTTCCCGTGGCGCATCTACGGCAAGCACGTCAACGCCTTCCGGCGTGAGATCGGGCTCGCGCCGCAGTCGAGCCGCCAGAACGCGGCTGCCCGACGACGCATGACGGTGATCCACGGCTTCAGCCGACATGTCGTGCCGCGCCCGGCCGATTGGCCAGCGAACTTCCACATCGGTGGCTACTG
>JASFQX010000349.1:0-3526 GCA_050115215.1 Chloroflexota bacterium | reverse complement strand
CGGGGTGCCCATGTGGTCGACATACAGGTTCAGGTTCTCGAGACAGAAGACCACGCCGTTGGCCTCACCCACGTCGGCCAGCTCGTTGAGCGTGCGGTAGGCGTTGAGCCACATCCGCCCGGTGGTCACCTCCTGGGGCCGGAAGGGCAGGCCGTTGCGCGAGCCATCGAGCTCGGCGCCATGGATGACCAGGCGGGGGCAGTCGAGCTTCTTCGCCGCCTTGATCGAGAGCTTGGCGGTGCGGACCATCTCGCGGCCGCCATCGGCGTCGTACAGGTCGCCGTGGATGTAGCCGGTCATCGTCGACCAGGTGGCCCCGATGGCAGCCACCGCGTCGAGGTCCTTGGTCGTCCAGTCCCACATCTCGACCTGGAACCCGAGCTCGTGGATCCGCTGGACGCGCTCGAGGTAGGGCACGTCGGTCCAGAACATCTCGGTGGTGACTGCCAGCGGGAACATCGGCGTCCCGGCCATGTTGCGTGTCCTCCCCTGTCGTGTTGCGCTGTCGGTCCCGAAGTGGTCATCACCCCCGCCGGCGTTTGCAGCCCTCGTGGCCCTGAGCGTGGTCGTCGATACCCCCAGGTGAGGCGCGGCTATCGCCGTCGTGGGATCGTGGGCGAAGTCGAACCCGTGATCCTCCTCGCCGCAGTCCGGCGGGACCGGCTCCGAGAGACAGCCGTGGTGCAACGAGCCCGGGCTAGCCTATGGACAGTGTAGTGACCTTGTGCTGTGGACATCAGCAAGCTCGCTGCCGAATACGGCACGCCCATGCTCCGCATCGCCTGGGATCGGGCGGTCACGGACACACCTGGAGGGGTAGCATCAGGGTCGCGATGAAGGGCGATCGAGTAGAGGTCCTCGTGGATACCGGTACGGGCGGCGTCGAACGCTTCGAGATCACGGCCACCCGAGCAGGACGGCGGATCGAGGTCACGACTGCACGAGGTGTCGTCGAGGTGGCGGAGGTGACCCGGACGGGTAACCCGGTGCGGAGCGGTCGCTTCATGGCCAACCGGGTCGTGGCCCTCGTCGAGCACCCCGCGCGTGAAGGCGAGGGCGTCGTGGACGAGACCACGCGGCGACGCCTTGGCGGCCACGAGCCGCCCGCCGGCAGCACCTCGAGCTAGGGCCGGATTGCGGCCCGCGTCCTGGATCGGCGCTTGCCCAGGCCTCGGTCCAGGCCGAGGTAGATGGCGAACCGCCACGTGTGCAGCCCGAAGAGCGTCCCCAGGACGGCACGCCGCAGGAGCTCAACTTCGTCCGGGGTCCGGCTCGTGATCTCGCTGATCCCCTGGTCGGTCAGGGCCCGGAGCCCGACCGCGGACGCGCAGGCGGCGACCGCGAGCTCCGCGTACAGCAGCGCTCTGGGGCCGGGCGCCAGCCGGGCGGGGGTCCCGCTGGCCACGAGGTAGGCGTCTCTGATCAGGAGGGCGGTCGTCACGCCCTCTACCAGGAATGCGCCCCGTCGCCCGCTGCGGCGGATCACGATCTGGCTCAGCGGGAAGCCCAGTCCGCTGATGACCAGCAGCAGCCGGCCGAGGGCTCGCGGCATCGTGCGGCGGCTCGAGGTTTGTGTCACGGCCGCAGCATCGCGAGTCGCCTCGACCGACGACAAGCGCCAGGCAGACCATGCTCCACGGCGGGCGAGGCCGGCGCCTCGCACGGCCGCGAGCCAGCGCCATCGCGCGCCCACGCCGATGGACGCTCAGCCATTCCCGATGAGCTCGTCGCCAGCGACTTCACTACTCCCTGTGCGACCTGGCGCCGGCCGCCATCTCACTCGCATAGGGCTCGCCCAAGGCCCGCAGGGCCTCCCGCACGGCCGCCTGCGGGGTGTCGCCGAGCCCGAGATCGCGCGAGCCTTTCCTGAGGTCGGCCGTCGCCATGTAGCGCCCGTCGCGCTCCCAGATCTCGACCGTGACCCACAAATCCAGGCGAGGGTGGGTGAGGTGAAGGTGACGCACTAGCTCGGGCAGGCGGGCGAGAACGGAGCGTTGGGCTGCTTGATGGCCCTCGTCAGGACGCTGGGGTTGGCCGTGCCGTCGGCGGTCGCCCAGTCGGCCAGCTTTGCGATGTCGCCGTCGGGACCCAGCACCGCGACGTAGATGGTGGGTCGCTTGATCCAGCTGCCGTCGGCCTTCACCTGCCGACAGCCGTTGGCCGGCTCCAGGAAGCGGAGGTTGGCCTTGCCGTTGTCGTTTCGGTAACAGCCCTCGGTGGTGACGACGCCGCCGATCCAGTACGTCTTGGTCTTCTGGCCCGTCGAGCAGCGCTTGCCGGTGTCCTTTACCCCGTTCTGATCCATGCGCTGTTCGAAGACCTTGGAGGCATCCGGGCCGTCCATGAGGTAGTAGGCCATGTCCGCGACCGCGGACGTCCTGGGCGCGCACTGCAGCGCTGCGATCGTGCCGGCCGGGTTCTGGCTGCGGCGCGGCACGCAGGTCTTGCGGATGGCCGCGGGGACACCCTTGCGGAGCACCTGCTCCGCGGAGGTGAACGCGGCAGGCTTGGGCTCGGCGGCCCTGGCCCTCTGGGCCCTGAGCTCAGTGCGGACGTTCTTGAGCTCAGCCTTGAGGGTCGAGACCTGCTTGCGCAGCTTCGCGTTCCTCTCGGCGGCCTTCGACAGCCTGTCCACGTCGGAGCGTAGCTCGTCGATGGTGCCGAGGAGTCCGGCCATCTCGCCGGCCGTCAGCGTGATGCTTGGCTGCTGGAACACGAGGGCGACCTCGCCGCTGTCGTCGGACAGCTCAAGGACGTCCTCCTCCGTGATGGCCCAGGTCGCGACTGTCCGGAGGGCACCGAGGTAGGCGTCCTCGACGTTCGTCTCCGGCTCGGGACAGGCTGCCAGCGTGACCGCGAACTCGTCCCCGAAGGTGAGCGACTGACCGTCAAGCACGTAGGTTCCCTCGAAACCGTTGCAGCCGCCATCACCGCTAGCGACGCCCGCATCGAGCTGGAGCATCGCGTCCACGGTCCATGGAACGGGCACCAGCTCCCCGTCGGCAGCGTAGGCAGTGAGGTCCCAGCGGAGGCCTTCGGGGCTCGCGGGCTGCTCCTGCGCGAACACGGTGGCTGGGGCCACGCAGGCGATCGCCGCCAGCACGAACACGGAGATGATTCGGGACTTGGGCATGGCAGAACCCCCCTCGATGCAACCAGTTCCAACACGACGAGGCTACACCTCCATGTGCTCCCTCGGCACGTCGATGCTGCCTTGGCACGTCGCGGGGCCCTCGGCACGTCCATGCTGCCTCGGCACGTCCCAGGGGCCGGCCCGCCCCCACAGCTCGGCCGTGAGGACTACACGTCCAACCCGGGGCCCGGCCAGGGCCGTGCCGCGAGTGTGGCGCTTGCGGGATGTCTCGATCAGGCGGTAGCTGGTGCTGAACCTGGCCGAATGGCCCGCCTCGTGGCCGTAGACAGATGTCGCTGCGGCGCGAGGACATCGCCTGCATGGCGATGCACTCGAACCTGGTCCTTGCCGCCGCATATGCGCCGCTGCTGCATCAACATGCACGAGGCCACG
>JASFQX010000348.1:0-3527 GCA_050115215.1 Chloroflexota bacterium | reverse complement strand
CGTGAACACGCCCGAGTAGATGCCGCCGAGCAGGATCACCGGGGTCATCAGCGCCGGGATAGCCACCAGGAACTTCCCGAATGCCTGGCCGAACCCGGGCCACAGCTCTCGCGGGAACCCGCGCCTCTGGGCCATCCAGCGGATCAGGATCATCTGCATGCCGGCCAGGAAGAGCCCGGGGACCATGCCCGCGGCGAAGAGCATGCCCACGCTCGTGGCGCTGAGGTAGGCGTAGATGACCATGGGGATGCTGGGCGGGATGATCGGTCCGATGGTGGACGTGGCCGCTGTCGTGGCGCAGGCGAAGTCCTTGGGGTAGCCGCCGTTGGCCATGGCCTTGATCTCGACCAGGCCGGTTCCGCTGGCGTCGGCCACGGCACTACCGCTCATGCCGCTGAAGATCACGCTGTTGACCACGTTCACCTGCGCCAGGCCGCCATGCGAGCGCCCCACCATGGCGTGCGCGAAGTGGAAGATCTTCTCCGTGATCGTCGAGTCATTCATGATCTGCGCCATGAAGATGAACAGGGGCACGGCCAGCAGGACGAACTTGGAGTAGTAGCCGTTCATCGTCACCTGGGCGAAGACGCCGAGATCGGCTCCGCTCGCCACCAGGTAGACGATGCCCGCGCTCATCATCCCGTAGGCCAGCGGGATGCGGATGAGGAACGCGGTGATGAACACCAGCAGCATCAGGGCGAACGCGAGGCTCATGCGCGCCCCGCTCGGTCGGCCCGCTCGCGGGCGATGTCACGGATGTCCCTGACGAGCAGGCGTCCCCGGTGCACGACCGTCGACACCAGGAACCAGAGGACCACCGCGAAGGCCCAGTTGAACTTCAGCGGCAGGCCCGTGACGGAATCCGCCCCGATGAAGACGAGGTAGTCCCATGTCGCGGGGATCGGCAGGGCGAAGGTGACGACCAGCAGCAGGTTGCCCGCCATCCTCGAGACGCGCTGCCATCGAGGCCGCATCCGCCGGTAGAGCAGGTCGAACTGGATGTGCTCATCGGCCCAGTTCGGCAGCCCGGCGGCGATGAGCACGGTCCAGATGAACGCGACAGCCGCCGCGTTCACGGTCCAGATCAGGGGGTCGTCGAGGACGTAGCGCCAGAAGACGCCGATCAGGATCGACGCGAACATGACCGTGAAGAAGGCCATGGCGAGGATCTCCTCGACCCGCTCCACGAGGTTCGTGGTGCGCGGCTCGTCGCCCGGCCAATCGAAGAGATCGCCGGTATCCGGAGGCCTCGTGCCGAGGCGGACCTCGGAGAGGAACCGGTGAACCGACGATCCCTTCTGACTCACTCGTTGATCCCGACCTGCTGAGCAGCGGGTGGGCCGCCATGGCCTGGACGAACCCCGGCCGCGGGCCGGCACCCGTTCGACGGTCCGCTACTCACAGGCGAGCCTGTCTCCGGCACCGTACGCGCCCGGCCACACCAGGCTGACGATCCCGGCGCAAGGCTATTCGGCCAGCTCCTGGATGATGTCGTAGTGCCCTTCCATGAACGTCGACGTCAGCTCCTCGTTGCTGAGCAGCTCGTCGAGCACGTGCGTCCGGAAGGCATCGCGGTCGGGCTCGTAGACCTCGAGCCCCTCCTCCTCGAAGAAGGAGACCAGGTCGGCCTCGGCCTGGAGGGCGAGGTCCGTCGCGTAGTCGCGAGCTTCGAGCCACGCCTCCACGATCAGGTTCTGCTGCTCCTCGCTGAGCGACTGCCAGATCTCCTCGTTGATCGTGGGCCAGACGTCGTTCACCAGGTGGCCGGTCAGGACGATCTGGTCGGTGACCTCGTAGAACTTGGCGTTGAAGTTGGTCGGCAGCGGGTTGTCCTGACCATCGACCGTGCCGGTCTGAAGCGCCAGGTACAGCTCACCGAAGGCGATCGGCGTGGGGTTGGCGCCGAGGGCCTCTCCCATGGCGATCCAGCTGGGTGAGTCGGGGACCCTGAGCTTGACGCCTTCCAGGTCGGCAGGCGTCATGATCGTGCCCACGTCCTTGAGGTTCAGCTGCCTGGTTCCCAGGTAGATGGACGTAAGCGGCCGCACACCGGCCTCGGCAACGGCCGCGGCGAAGATGTCCTGGCCAACCTGGCCGTCCATCACGGCATACAGGTGGTCGACGTCCGTGATCATGTAGGACACACCCACGATGCTGGCCGCCGGCACGCGCTCAGAGAGCCACTGCGAGCTCGTGTAGGCCATGGCGATGTCGCCGCGGAGCAGTGCGGTCTGCTCGGCGTTCTGGTCCATGAGGCTCGCACTGTCGAAGACCTCGACCTGGATCGAGCCGTCGCTCGATGCCTCGACGAGCTCCTCGAACTTGTAGATCGCCTTGGTGTGGTGATCATCGGGAACACTCTGGGTCGAGAACTGCAGCACCACCGGCTCTTGGGCCATCACGCTCGCGACGGGCGCGGCGGTCATCGCCAGCGCCACGGCCATGGCCAGCGTCCCAGTCTTCCTCATTCGAACACCCTCCTCCAGGTTGCTTCCGTGGGCCGTCTCCCATGATCCAGGCCCCGGTTCGGATGAACTGACGCGAAAGGATGCCGAGCACACCTCCTCACTCGGATCAAGCGGACTAGGGGCCATGTTATCGTCCCGCCAGCAGCGCTTCTCTACGAAAGCGCCGCTCCCCGCCGCGGTGACACAGCCGCCACATCAGGTGCCGTCGGACGCCTGCGGAGCTGCTGCTTCGGCCCACCAGGAGACCCTTGCCATGGGATACGACCCGGAGACCGGCTGGACAGCCTCATTCAGGGGAGTGGTGGCCGCACCCCTGACACCCCTGGGGACTCGCGGTGAGCTCCGTCCGGACCTCGTTCCGGCGATGGTCGAGTTCCTTCTCGATCGAGGGGTGAAGGGGTTCATGGTCGGCGGGACGACCGCCGAGTTCATCACCCTCGACCTGGCTGAACGCCGTGAGCTCCTCGAGTCCTTCGTGCGAGCGGTGGACGGTCGCGTCCCGGTGATCGCCCACGTCGGCCACGTCGACCGACGGCAGGGTTCCGTCCTGGCCGGCCACGCGCAGGACGTTGGGGCCGACGCGACCACTGCCATCGCTCCGTACTACCACCGGGTCAGCGAGCTGGCCTGCGGGGACTACTTCCGGGCGCTTGCGAGCGCTACTCCAGACCTGCCGTTCTTCGTCTACAACTACCCCGACGCCGCCGGCAACGCCGTGTCGCTCGGCCTGTTCGAGTCCCTGTTGGACATCCCGAATCTCGCCGTCGCCAAGCACTCGGTTGCCACGTGGGATGAGCTTGAGCCCCATCTTTCTCTGCCCCCGCATCTCTGCGTCATGGCGGGCAACGACATGCTGGCGCCGATGTTCCTGCGTTCGGGCGGACGGGCCATCGTCTCCGGCAACGCCGCGGCCTTCCCGGAGGTCGTCGGCGGCGTCCTCGACGCCGTCCTCGAGGGTCGGGATGACGAGGCCGATCGCTCGATGGCACAGCTCGAGACGGTCGTGGAGCTCGGTCGGTCGGGTGCACCCGACCGGCTGCGTGAGCTCCTGACCCTGCG
>JASFQX010000347.1:0-3533 GCA_050115215.1 Chloroflexota bacterium | reverse complement strand
CGGGGATACCAGCCCACGACCGGCTCGACAGCCTTGTCCACGGCCACGAAGAGCGCATTCACCGGACCGTTGCCCTCGGCCATGGCCTCGACCGCCCGGCCGTTGACGAGCAGGGAGACCGCGCCCTTGGCGATGCCGCCCTTGCCCGAGCTCACCGACCAGTCCACGAGCCTGACCGGGGCCTCGGCCTCCGCTTCCTCGGCCGCGCCGGAGGCCTGGGCTTCGACGAGGGCCACGAGGTCGGCGTCGGTGACCTCCTTCTTGGTATCGGCCAGGGCGATGGCCTGCTTGTAGACGGCGTCAAGGGCCTCGCCCTCGAGCTCGAAGCCCAGCTCGGCCAGCTTTCCCTGCAGCCCGCGGCGCCCGGAGAGCTTGCCCACCGACAGGCGCGACCCGGAGAGCCCGACCGACTGCGGGGTCATGATCTCGTAGGTCAGGGCGTTCTTGAGCACTCCGTCCTGATGGATGCCGGACTCGTGGGCGAAGGCGTTGCGGCCCACGATGGCCTTGTTGGGCTGCACCGTGAAGCCGGTGAGGTAGCTGACCAGGCGGCTGGCGTTGCTGATCTGCTCGGTGTTGATGCGGTGACCGGCCACCTGGAACTCGGTGGGCCGTGTGCGCAGGGCCATCACCACCTCCTCCAGGGAGGCGTTGCCCGCACGTTCACCGAGGCCGTTGATGGTGACCTCCACCTGGCGGGCGCCGGCCTGCACCGCGGCCAGGGTGTTGGCCGTGGCCAGGCCCAGGTCATTGTGGCAATGAACGCTGATGACCGCGCCCGATCCGACACGCTCCACCACCTTGCGGGTGAGGTCGCCGAACTCGGCGGGGATGGCGTAGCCGACGGTGTCGGGGATGTTGACGGTGGTGGCTCCCGCGTCGACCACGGCCTCGTAGACCCGGAGCAGGAAGTCGTGCTCGGTGCGGCTGGCGTCCTCGGCGCTGAACTCGAGCTCGGCGTCCGGGCCCAGGCGCTGGCGCGCGTAGCTGACCCACTTGACCGCCGCCTGCAGCGCCTCCTCGCGGGTCATCTTCAGCTTGTGCACCAGGTGGATGTCGCTGGTGGCGATGAAGAGGTGGAGGTGCGGCTTCTCGGCCGGCAGCAGTGCCTCCACGCCCCGCTGGGGATCGCCGTCCTTGCAGCGCGCAAGGCCCGCCACGGCGATGCCCTTGGTCTCGCGGGCGATGGTGTGGACGGCCTCGAAGTCGCCCGGCGAGGCCGCAGGGAAGCCGGCCTCGATGACGTCCACGTTGAGTCGGGCGAGCTGGCGGGCGACCTCGATCTTCTCGGCTACGGTGAGGCCGGCGCCGGGCGCCTGCTCACCGTCGCGCAGGGTGGTATCGAAGATGCGTACTGGTACGTCGGCGGTCATCAGGCACCCCCCTTGCCGCTCTGGGACGCTGCCGCCCCGCTGGTGCTGGCCTGCGCCTGGCCGGCGCTGACCTCGACCGGGTCGAGCCAGGCCATCTGCGCGCGCAGATGCGCGCCCACCCGCTCGATCTGGTGCTCGCGATCGGCCTCGCGCATGCGCTCGAACTCGGCCCCACCGGAGTCATATTCCTCGATCCAGCGGTCGGCGAAGCGGCCGGACTGGATGTCAGCCAGCACGTCCTTCATGGCTTGCTTGGCACCTTCGGTCACACGGGGGCCGCTTACGTAGTCACCGTATTCGGCGGTGTCGCTGACGCTGAAGCGCATGTAGTTGAGTCCGCCGCGGTACATGAGGTCCACGATGAGCTTGAGCTCGTGCATCGTCTCGAAGTAGGCCAGCTCCGGCTGGTAGCCGGCCTCGACCAGCGTCTCGAAGGCCGCCTTGACCATGGCGCTTACGCCGCCGCAGAGCAGCGCCTGCTCGCCGAACAGGTCGGTCTCGGTCTCCTCCGCGAAGGTCGTCTCGAGAATGCCGGCGCGGGTGCTGCCGAGGCCGCGAGCGTAGGCCATGACCCGGGCCCTGGCAGTGCCCGACGGGTCCTGCTCGACCGCGAACAGGGCCGGCACGCCGCCACCCGCCAGGTAGACCGAGCGCAGCAGGTGGCCGGGGCCCTTGGGCGCCACCATGCCCACGTCCACGCTCGGCGGCGGCACGATGCGGCCGAAGCGGATGTTGAAGCCGTGCGCGAACATCAGCAGCTGACCCTCGCGCAGGTGGGGGCCGATCTCCGCGTCGTAGACCGCCTTCTGCACCGTGTCGGGCACGGCCATCATGATCACGTCTGCGGCGCGCACCGCGTCGGCCACGTCCATGACCTCGAGGCCCGCCTCGGCCGCGATGGCGCGGGACTTGGACCCGGGCGCGAGGCCGACCACGACCTTGACCCCGCTCTCGTGCAGGTTCAGGGCGTGGGCGTGGCCCTGGCTGCCGTAGCCGACGATGGCCACGGTCTGACCCTCCAGCGCAGCCGGGTCAGTGTCGTTGTCGTAGTACATCCGTGCGGGCATGTGCGCATTCCCTCCTACTCGGTCGGTTGCTGGCGTGCGGGGACGGCGGCCGGCTCGGGACCCGCGCGCAGGATGGCTTCCACGTCGATGGCGCCAGAGCCGCGGCCGAGGGCGATGGTGCCGGTGCGGACCATCTCCTTGATGCCGAAGCCACCCAGGAGCGCGATGAGCGAATCGATCTCCTGCTCGGTGCCGCTGTGCTCGATGATGACGGTCTCGGGGCCGACGTCGAGCACACGGCCCTTGTAGAGCTCGATGATGCGCAGGATCTCGCTGCGCTTCGATTCGGTCGCGCGCACCTTGATGAGGGCCAGCTCGTGCTCGACCACGCCCGACTCGGGCAGGTCCTGGACCTTGAGCACGTCGATGAGCCGGTACAGCTGCTTGCCCATCTGCTCGACCGCGAAGTCGTCACCGCGCAGCGTGATGGTCATGCGGCTGATGTCGGGGCGCTCGGTGTGGCCCACGGCCAGCGACTCGATGTTGAAGTTGCGGCTGCGGACCATGCTCGCGACGCGGTTGAGGACACCCGGCTGGTTGTTGACCAGCACCACCAGCACGTGACGGTGCGTCTGACCGGAGCCGGGCACATAGCGTTCCTTGGCATGCTGCTTGACCGGGGCGCTGATGGGATCGTTCATGGCCATGGCTACTGGTCCTCCCCCGTCTCCGCGGCTGCGTCGGTCGCCGCTGCGGCTGCCCCGTCCGAAGGCGGCTCGCTCTGGCCGGTGTCCTCGATGAGGTCGGAGAGCCCCTTGCCCGCGGGCATCATCGGCAGCACGTTCTGGGTCTGCTCGATCTCGAACCAGACCAGCGCCGAGCCGTCGTGGGCTTGTGCGCTGCGGATGGCGTCGTCGACCTGTTCGGGCGAGCTGGCCTTGAAGGTGGGCAGGCCGTAGGCCTCGGCCAGCTTGTCCCAGCGGGGCGAGGGCAGGTCGGAGGAGTGGTAGTTGCCGCCGTAGACGATCTCCTGCCACTGGCGGATCATGCCCAGCTTCTTGTTGTCCATGAGGGCGATCTTCACGGGGATGTGGTCGACGACGGTGGTCAGCATCTCCTGCACCGTCATCTGCAGGCCGCCGTCGCCGACCAC
>JASFQX010000346.1:0-3543 GCA_050115215.1 Chloroflexota bacterium | reverse complement strand
GTGGCGAGCCGACTAGGGGCGGCGCGTCTGTGGTGGGGGCAGCGTGCCTTGCTGGCCGCGCTGCTGGTCGCTGACCTCGGTCGCGAAGGCGATCGCCTCCGCCACCGCCCGGTCCACGATCTGGACTTGCGCCGCGTCGAAGGTATGGAGGGCGCCATCGGTGGTGACACAGACGACCTCCGTGACCGTGCCGGTCGTCTCGGACCAGTTGGTGATGAAGTCGACAGCGCTGACGGGGTAGCCGTTGGGATCGGCTCCGCCTGGATGGTAGATCGCGGCCAGTGGGCCCATGCTCGCGCTCCTCGTGCTGCACTCGGATGTGAGGAAGGTCCCCAGAGGCTAGCGGAGCGGGTGGAGATGCGACCGCTAGGCGCACGAATAAGGCGCCGTCCGATGACGACGACCGGCCTTAGCCCGAGCGTGGGATCCGGCACATCCCACACCAGGAGCCGGACATGCAGCCACCGAACGGGTTCACCAGCCACCGCTCGAGCGACCGCTACCGCACGACCCGCCGGGGCGTGATCGAGCGCCTGGCCGACCCCTATCTCACCGAGCACGACCGCTGGGTCCTGCGCCAGTTCGCCCGCTTCCTCAGCGGCCAGGCTCCCGAGCCCGACCCGCGCGTGACGCCGTCGCGGCCCGAACGGCCCTTGTTCACGCGCGTCCGTCGCTCCACGCTGTAGCGGAACGCCGCTGGAGCACGAGGATGCGCAGGGCATGAGCGAGAGCGCCAGGCCGAAGGCACTGCTGCCGGTGCGGCAGCTGACGCTGATGGCCGCCTACTGGTTCGGCATCAACGCCGTCTGGGGCGGCTACGAGTGGTTCGGCCAGGCCCAGATCGAGCTGATCGTAGGCGAGAGTGCGCGCGGACTGACCACCGGCGTGCTCGAGACGCTGGGCGCCCTCGTGGCCATCGCGGTCGTACCCACCATGGGTGTCATCAGCGACTACACCACGTCCCGCTTCGGCAAGCGCAAGGGCTACATCATCACCGGTTCCTTCTTCGATCTGCTCTTCCTCACGGGCCTGGCGCTGCTGGCGCTGGCCGAGCCGCCCGGCTGGGATGGCGAGGCGCTCGGGTCGACCGGACTCCTGGCGCTGTACGCGGTGTTCTTCCTGTCGCTCCAGTTCAGCTCCAACTTCGCCCAGGGGCCCTATCAGGGCTACGTGCCGGATCTCGTGGCCGAGCCACAGGTCGGCATCGCCAGTGGCGCCGTCGGCGTCATGCGCACGCTGGGCAACATCGGCGGTGCGGTCATCATGCTCGGCATCGGCAACGGCATGGACCAGTGGGGGCTGGCCCTGTTCCTCATCGGCGTCATCGAGTTCACGCTGGCCGCACTCACGTTCGTATACGTCCACGAAGGGCCCGAGGGCCGGTCACGACAGGGGCGCTCGTGGCTCTCCATCGCGCAAGAGGCGTGGGGGCTGGACGTGCTGCGCGAGCGGTCGTTCGTGCGAATGACCAGCGTGCGCTTCCTCTTCCTCATGGGCACCGGCATCTTCATCAACGTCAGCAAGTGGTACCTGGACAACTCCATGGGCCTGTCCCCTGACGATCAGACCAGGTGGGGCTTCGTGGCCCTCGGAGCCGCAGGCATCTTCACCGCGCTGGCGGCCATCCCGGCCGCGCGCATCTCCAACCGCGTCGGCCGCAAGCCGGTCATCTGGGCGGCCTGCCTCATCGCCGGCATCGGCCTGGCCCTCATCGCGATCGCCCCCAGCCCACCGATGGCCGTGGCCGGGCTGGCCTTCATGGGTGCGGGTAGCGGCGCCTATCTGGCGGTGGACTGGGCGCTCATGACCGAGACCATCCCGCTCATCACGAGCGGTCGCTACATGGGCCTGGCCAACATCGCCAACTCCATCTCCGGCCCCATCGGGCTGCTACTGGCCGGTCACTTCATCATCGATGCCTTCACCCGGGCGGGCCTGATCGAGCTCGGTCCGCGCTTCGCGGTGGCCGTCGGCATCCCCGCGCTCGCGGTCGCGGCCGTGGTGCTCATCGGGGTCCACCCCCGCCGTGACCCTCGCGACCCGGAGCCCTCCGTCGACAACGCGGCGGCCTGAAACGTCGCTCGAGCGGGCGGTCACGCCCTTCTCGGCACCGGCCATGACCACGCCCCAGAACACGCCGCCCTGCGCGGCCACGCCCAGCTGCACCAGCAGGCTGGTCTCGGGCAGCGAGCCGATCTCGCGCCACACCGCCGGGAAGACCACCAGCGCCACGACGCAGGCGACCACCAGCCACGGACGGTCGAGCCGGATACGGATCGGGCCGCCCGAGCGGGCCATGGCCACGGCCTCGGAGAGGACGACCCCGATCACCACCACGAGGTAGAGCAGCAGCTGCTCGACGAGGGACAGCTGCGGCCCGCCGGCCGGGCCGAAGGACGCGCCTGCCCCATTGAGATCGAACCAGTCCAGCAGCACGCCCATCCTTGCTCCCTCTGCTCTGTGCGTCCATTCGGCCGGGCAGTGGTGCCTGCGGTCAACACGCAGGACTACCTACGGGGCGCGCCCGGAGTGCGACCCGTGACCCCCAACGCCACCCGACCCGTGAGCGTGGAGCGGGTTGCGGCGACCATCGAGGCGCGTCACTATCCGCTCATGACGGGGGCACCGCAGAGCAGCGTCACGAGTCCGGTGATGTTCGAGCGCGAGGCCGAGTCGGCGCGCCTCGACCGCACGCTCGCTGCGCTGGTGGAGGGTCGGGCAGGCATCGTCATCATCAGCGGCGAGGCCGGCATCGGCAAGACCCGGCTCATCGACGAGGCCCTCCAGCGCAACGACGGCAGATTGCGTGCCCTGCGCGCCGAGTGCTTCGCGCTCGGATCGGCCATCCCCTACCTGCCCTTCGCCGAGATCATGCGCGACCTCGCCCACCAGCTGCCGGCCCATCGCCTGGCGCACCTGCTGGGCCCCGCTCGCGCCGAGCTTGCCCGCTTCCTGCCTGAGATCGCCGCCGCGGTCGAGGCCGAGGGCGCAGCCGAGGCGGACCACCCGCCCGAGTCGGTGCGGAGCGACGAGCTGGAGCGCCTCCGCCTGTACGAGGCCTTCTTGCGTGTCACCGAACGCATCGCGGCCGACCAGCCAACGGTCGTGGTCATCGAGGACCTGCAGTGGATCGACCGCGCCAGCCTGGAGCTGCTGGCCTTCCTGGCCCACGGCCTTCGGCGCACCGACCAGGCCACGCTGATCGTATCGGTGCGGCCGGAGGAGGTCGAGGACAAGGAGCACGTCCTCACGCTGCTGGCAGAGCTCGGTCGGACCAGCGATGCGGAGCGCATCGAGCTGGGCCCGCTGAGCTCTCGCACCACGGGCCGGATCGCGGCCGCCATCCTGGGCCAGCCGCCGTCTGACGAGCTGGTCGAGCACGTGCAGGACCTGAGCGACGGCAACCCGCTCTTCGCCGAGGAGCTGCTGGCCACCTGGCGCCGGCGCGGGGAGGATGGCGAGCTGCCGCCCAAGCTGCGGGACCTGCTGGCCGCGCGGCTGGCCCAGGTGCCCGCCGACGTGCTCGAGGTCCTGCGCGTAGCC
>JASFQX010000345.1:0-3544 GCA_050115215.1 Chloroflexota bacterium | reverse complement strand
GGTGATGGTCATGGGGTCGATGGGCTCGACGTTGGTGGGATGAGCCGAGCCGGTGATCCGCGGGTGGGCGAAGACGATGGAGGCGATGCCGATGACCATCACGAGGGCCGCGAAGATGATGATGACCGCGGCCGCGCTGAGCACGTCGGCCAGTGGCCCGGCCACGATGATGGGCACGAACGAGGCCAGGCTGACGAGCATGTTGAGCACACCGAAGACGCGGCCGCGCACGTCGCTGGGCAGCTCCTCCTGCAGCGACGTCTGGGCGGGAACGGCCACGAAGGCGTAGCAGACGCCGGCGATGAAGGCCAGCACGACCACGATCACCAGCAGCGCCGAGATGTCGTCGCCGCCGCCCCGCAAGCCCTCGAGGTTCTGGGCCAGCCCCAGGACGATCAGGGCCAGTCCCAGCCCGATCATGCCGCCTTCGATCATGCGCCGGCGCGGCAGGCGGTGTCCGACGAGGTTGAGCACGACGATGCCGCTCACGAGGCCCGCGCCGAGGGGCAGCAGGATGACCACCAGGTCGCTGTCCTCGAGCCCGAGCACGTCCTTGGCGAAGGCCGGGCCCAGGGCACCGAGCACGCCGATGAGCGAGGCCGTGATGGCCAGGTACGTCAGCGACCAGAAGATGTTGTGGTGGTCGCGGATGTACTGGAGTCCCTCGCGGAGCTGGCTGAAGGTGGCCTCCACGGCGCGGCGTGCCGAGGCCAGCGAGGCCTGGCCGGCCTGGCCGGGCGGCGCCGGCGGCAGGATCCAGCACAGGAAGCCCGCGATGGCGTAGGCGGCGACCACGATGATGACCAGCAGCTCCATGCCCAGGAAGCGGTGGGCCGCCGGGCCCAGCAGGGCGAAGCCGAGCACGAAGGAGGCCTGCAGCATGAGGATGAAGAAGCTGTTGGCGGTGAGCAGCTGCTCGCGCTTGACCACGATCGGGATCATGGCCGCCTCGGCGGGACCGAAGAAGGTGGTCAGGGTCGCCACCAGGGCGGTCACGGCGTAGATGATCAGCAGCTGGTCGGGGAAGATCAGCAGCAGCACGTACAAGCCGGCGCGCAGGAAGTTGGACCAGACCAGGATCTGGCGCCGGTCGAACATGTCGACGAAGACGCCGGCGATGGCCCCGAACACCACCGCGGGCACGAGGAAGGTCAGCAGCAGGATGCTGACCGCGGTGCTCGAATCGGTCAGCCCGAAGACGGTGACGGTGAGGCCGAACAGCACCATGTTGCCGCCGACCTGGGTGAAGATCTGGGAGCCGAAGAGCGCGAGGAACTTGGGGTTGCGCAGGACCGCCTTGGCCTGCTCGCGGTCGGCCCCACCCTCCACGGTGATCGCGTCGTCGACCTGCTCCCGGATCTGGCTCATCCACTCCCTCGGTGTCGCGCGTTGCACGAAGCATAGATGACTGCCTCGGGGGGCCGCTGCACAGCCTGTGCGGCGGGCTGACCGCGTGGCCTCGGGTCCCTGTCCGACCCTCAGCGTCGGCGCTCTTCGGCCCTCAGCGTCGGCGCTCTTCGGCCCTCAGGACGGGCGCGTGACGGCCATCGTGCGGGTCCTCTCCCTGCGCCAGTCGACGGCCTCCGCGAGCACGTCCCGGAGTGTCTCGATCAGGGACTCGACCGAGAAGAGGCGTCGGGCCAGCTCGTAGTTGTGTGCTGCCCAGGTCTCCCGCCGCGATCGGTCGTCCAGCAGCCGGCGAGTCTGGGCCACGGTCTCCTCGCTGACGAAACCGCGCATCTCCACGGCCCTGAACCCGTGCGGCCGGAGGTCGGTGTCGTAGACCGGATAGCGATTCACGACCAGTGGACGTCGATGGCGCACTGCCGCCAGGAAGGCACGACCGAAGCCTTCGATGAGCGAGGGGTAGGTCACCAGGTCGGCGGCCGCGAAGAGCTCGTCGATCGCGTACAGCGGGCGTCCGTTCGGCGCTGTCCGTCCCTCCGGGGCCACGCGCTCACCGGCCCACACGACGTCGACGCCCAGCAGTCGAGCCAGCTCCTTGAGATGCTCCACGTAGGCGCCGTCCTCGTCACTGCCCGACCCGATGATGACGAGCTTGGCCGGCCGACCGAGCCGGCGAACGAGCTCCAGCGCGAGCTCGATGCCCTTGCGGGGCACGGCTCGCGTCGGCTGCAGCACGAGCAGCTCGTCAGCGTGGACGCCGAGGTCCTCGCGGAGCCGGCGCAGCTGGCGCGGTTCGGCGGCCGGCTCGTCGGCGAAGTCGACGACGTTGGGGATGAGGCGTACGGGCCGATGGAGCCGCCGCTCGAGCTCGCGCTGCTGCTGCGAGTTGATGCACACCTGGTAGATGTTCGGCAGTCGCGGTGGGAAGGCCCGCTCGACGATGTCCGGCATGGTGCTGACGGCGTAGCGCTGTCGCTCCCAGGGCAGGTCGTGGTGATGAGCGATCACCGCCAGCCGGGTCTCAGCGGCGAGGTCGGTCAGGGCCAGGCCCAGGGGCACGTGCATCGGGAGGGCCAGCGTGTTCTCAGCGACCAGCAGCTCGAGCCGCCAGTCGCGCACGAAACGGTAGAGCTCATCCTTGAGCCGGGAGCTCGTGGCCACGATCTCTCGACGTCCCTGCCTGATGCGTTCGGGTCCACTGTCCTCTGGCGCTGGATCGAACACGATCGCGTTGAGGCGGATGACATCGGGATGGCCGAAGAAGGCCATTGGCACCGTGCGAGCCCGCTCGAGCGGGGACTCCAGGCGGCCCGCGAAGAAGCAGACCTCGTGCCCCAGCGCCAGCGCGGCGCGAGCCCAGACACCCACCTCCAGCGAGACCCCATCGATGCCGCCGAGTCGCGAGGCCACGAAGCCCAGCCGCAGGCTGTGACGCGCAGTCATGGACAGGACGCTACTCGTGCTGCGGCCCCAGCACAACCGGGGCGCGGACGGCTGGGCCAGTGGCGGACGTCGCCTGGCTGCCAGCCCGCCGCCGGCTCGTCGGTCGCTACTCCGCTGCCTCAGTGCTCGGTGGCGCCGGTGAAGGCGAACGAGCCGATGCGTAGCGCGGGCACCACGATCGTGCCCAGGTAGCCATCTCCGTCGACGGCGCGGCGCTCACGGCCAACGGCTTCGACCGCCGCCAGCGCGTCGAGATAGCCCTGGGTGAAGCGCAGGTTGCGGACCGGCGCGCTGATGCGGCCATCCTCCACCAGGAACAGTCCATCCTTGGTCATGCCCGTGACCAGGACCGACTTGGGCTGGACCACGCTCGTGTAGTGGAAGCGCGTGACCAGCAGACCGCGCCCCAGGCCGCCGATGAGCTCGTCGCGCGTCGTGTCACCGGCGGCCATCGAGAGGTTGAACGTCTGCGGGCCCCAGGGGTTGGGCGCCGGCAGCGCGTGGCCGGTGGAGGCCACGCCGGCGCGGGTCGCGGTCTTGCTGTCGTGCACCACCTCGGCGCAGACGCCGGCCTCGAGCAACGGCTCACGTCGCTTGGCCACGCCCTCGTAGTCGAACGAGGCCGGGGCGCCATCGCGGTCTTGCCCGTCGTCGGCCAGGCTCACCAGCGGTGAGGCCACGACCTTGCCCCGCT
>JASFQX010000344.1:0-3550 GCA_050115215.1 Chloroflexota bacterium | reverse complement strand
CCGGTGTGTCGAGGTGGCGGCGGATGGTTGGCGGGTGGCGCTTGAGTACCTAGGCCGATTCGCTGAGCGAGAGGGACACGCTCGCGTTCCTCAGAATCACGAGGAGGGCGGGTACCGCCTGGGTGCATGGGTGAACAAACGACGGAGCGAGCATCGTCGAGGCGCGCTCTCGAATGCGAGGAGTGCCGCCTTGGAGTCCTTCCCCGGGTGGGTCTGGGACCCTCGTGACGATGACTGGCGCGCGGCGCTCACATACCTGCACGGCTTCGTGCGGCGCGCAGGACACGCGATGGTTCCACGCGACCACGTGGAGAACGGCTACCCCCTCGGAGCGTGGGTCGGCAACTGCCGAGCACTCCGTCAACGGGGTCAGCTGTCCGCTGACCACGTGGCTGAACTGGACGCCATCCCGGGCTGGACGTGGGACTCCCGCAAGGAGCGGACGAGTATTGCTTTCGCGCTTCTGCACCGCTTCGTTGACCGCGAGGGCCACGCGAGGGTGCCTCCAAGCCACATCGAGGATGGCTTCAAGCTAGGCCAGTGGGTCACGACGAGGCGAGCTGCGAAGCGCCGCGGCCGGCTCGACGCTGAGCAGGTCCAAGAACTTGAGCGGTTCCCTGGTTGGAACTGGGACACCTACGACCTCGACTGGCAGGATGGGCTGGCCTACTTGCGACGCTTCGTTGAGCGCGAGGGCCACGCTCGTCCGGTCCGCGAAGTGCGCGTCGATGGCTATCAACTGGGTCGATGGGTCCAACGTCGAAGATCCCAATATCGAGCTGGGCGTTTGCCTGCCGACCGCGTCGAGGTACTCGAAGCTCTCCCGGGCTGGACCTGGGATGCGAACGTCGACGCGTGGCTGGACGGGTTGGACCACCTTGGACGCTACGTCCAGGCCAAAGGGAACGCGCGCGTTCCAGCCAAGCACGTCACCGACGACGACTACCCGCTCGGCGCATGGGTCGGCAACCAGCGACAGTCGTACAAGCGTGGGGAACTTGACGGACTCCGGGTAGGCAAGCTAGAAGCTCTGCCCGGCTGGACATGGAATCCGCGCGAGGACAGTTGGCACGATGGCATCGCACATCTCGTCACGTTTGCCGACTCGGTAGGCCACGCGCGCGTACCCCAAGCTCATGTCTGCGAAGACGGGTTCCGGCTGGGGGCCTGGGTGGCTGGCCGACGACGCTATTTCAAGGCAGGGAAGCTCACGCCCGACCAGATCCGCGAGTTGGAGGCCGTCCCTGGTTGGGCGTGGCGAGTCAAGTAGTCGCCCGCTCCACCTCTCGCAGTGATGCGCCGCTGCGACGCGAGCGCCCCGGCTCACCTGTGTTCATGGCCCGCACCTGACCGAGGATGCGGTCGCGCCTCTCATCGGTGGCCTTCGTCACCATGGACGCATAGCGTGCGGGTCCGCGACACGAGCTCGCACGGACTGGCACAGGTACGCTACGGGGCGTCCGGATGAGCCGAAGTCCTAGCCGCTCCGCAGGAGTTCGAAGACACGAGTGGGTTCGGAGAACCCCTTGAGTGCTCGCTTCCCGACCTCTTGGAGTGCAAAGCCCTGCCTGATGCCGAGGTTGTGGACGACGTCCGATACCAGGATCTGGCCGGCATCCGCAGCGTCACAGATCCGGCTGGCGAGGTTGACCGCCGATCCGAAGATGTCGTCGTTGTGGTCGACCGGTTCACCGGCGGCCATGCCGATCCGAACCCGGAGTTCTGGCGTCCCACCCTCGCGGTTCCTTGCTTCGAAACCGTCCTGGATCGCCACGGAACACTCCAGCGCACGTGCGACATCATCGAACGAGGCCATGATCCCGTCTCCGGTGTGCTTCACCTCGCGTCCCTGCGAGGCCACGAGCGCACGCCGGATGACGAGGTCGTGCTCGGTGAGCAGGACCATGTACGCGGCCTCTCCCGCATCCTGGAGCAAGGAGGTCGAACCCTCGAGGTCCGTGAAGAGGATGGTGCGGAAGGGACTCGTGATCTGCGTGTGGTCGACGGGGTTGTTGAGCTTGCCCAGGAAACGCAAGACGCTGTCTTCGGAGACGCTGATGATCTCATTGGGGACCAGACCGTGCGTGGACCGATGCAGTGCCTCCAGGCCATCAGGCTCCGGTGCCCTGGCGAAGCAGAACGCCTTGCCGTTGTCGGCGTCGAACCAGTAGGCGAGGATCTCCACACCGTACTCGGCAGCCGGACCGAGGTCTTGGGTGTGGGCCCGTGCCACCTCCTCTGCGGTGATCCCAGGCACATCATGACGATCCATGAAGAGCGGCATCCCATCATCTCCTTGCGTCGCGGATCGTCCGCACGCCAGGCCCTTGGACCCGGCGCGGCCGCATCTGCCTGTGGGCAGACTGCGGCCACTCATCACGAGTATGCGCCGCCCGAGCACGTCGCGGGAGACGGCGTGAAAGGCGAGACACGCTGAGACCAAGCGAGGAGGAGCCATTGACACTCTGGGATCACGCGGTCGTCGCGTCCTCGGCGAGCTTCAGGGATCGGCGCTGACCGACATCATGATGTGATAGCGCTTGCGCAGAGCGCGAGCGGGCCGTCACTACTCGAGGCGCAACGCCTCCACGACAAGGGCCTCAGCAATCCCTGCTCTCATCCGACTCCCCCGGCGCGTCCGTCTCGGGTTGCTCTCCGGACCTGTCGATGAGACGCTCAGACCAGTGCCTAGCCATCTCCATAGGATCATCCGGCAGCGCGACATACCCCTCGCCCGACGGAACCGCGGTCGGAGGCTCGGGCACGAACTCCGTCGTTGAACCGTAAGCCAGGTATGGGACCGCCGTGCCTCCCTCAGGAAGCTGAGGACCAGGGATGTACTGCAGTCCCGATCGACCGGCCTGCGCCCCCTGTGACCGAAGCCACGCCCGTGCGGCTTCGCGAAGCTGCGCGGCGTCAACCACGGCCTCAGGTTCGACTCCAGCTTCCTCCAGCAAGCCTGGAACCATCCCTGAACCGTGGAGTGGCGCGCGCACGCTAGCGGCGACGTAACCCGCGAAGAACGGGACCTGCAACTTGACGGCCATCGGCAGCTCGAGCATCTGTCCAGTCAGGAAGCTCAGATCGAACACCGCGCGACCACACCTTCGCATGAACCGCTCGGACTTCGAGTAGTCGTTGTCGTCGAGGCGACTCCGATACTCCATGACGACTACCGGTCGAAGGCCCGCGTCTTGGACCGCGCGACTGAGTGACTTGATGTGATGCGGCAAAGCGTGGGTCCCAGCGATGAACACGAGTGCCTCAGTGCCGATGCCAGCGAGTTCGCCCTCATCGCGCCATTCGGCACGCAGCCCGTCATACGTGCCGAGATCAGGTCCCTGCTCATGCTCGAAGGCCGCTGCAAGTTCGATTGGATCCGTCGTCGACTCGCGGGCACGTCTAGCTAGCTCTCGCAATGCGCTCTGGCGTTCCTGGTAGAGATCAAGGAGCACATCCCTGGCTGATCCCAAGTCCTCCATACTTGCGCTGGGGTGTGTGCGGACATCCTCGGCAAGAGCTGCATGGAAGAAGGTCCGAGCCCGGTCAG
>JASFQX010000343.1:0-3563 GCA_050115215.1 Chloroflexota bacterium | reverse complement strand
TCGCTGATGAGGTTGAGCGCCAGCGTCATGAGGAATAGCAGCAGACCCACGAAGAAGAGGCTCGCGTACTGTGGGCCGGTCGTGGTCTGATCGGAGCCGATGGCGAGGGATACCATGGCCGCTGTCATCGTCTGGCCCGGGAGGCAGGCGTCGAAGATGCGGCTGCCGCCACCCACGCCGCCGGCCGCGATGGAGACGATCATGGTCTCGCCGATGGCGCGCGAGAGGCCGATGATCATGGCGGCCACGATGCCAGAGACGGCGGCCGGGAAGACCACCCGCAGCGTCGTCGTGCGCTTGCGTGCGCCAAGGCCGTACGAGGCCTCGCGCAGCGAGTCGGGCACCGCGTACAGCGCGTCCTCGGAGATGCTCGCAACGAGTGGGGTGATGAGCACACCTACGGCCACGCCCGCCGAGGCCATGTTGAAGATCGACGGTGCGTAGCCCTGTGCGAACTCGCAGATGGGCGAGATGAGGTTCGGGCTCAGGACCGTCAGCGCGAAGAAGCCCAGGACCACGCTGGGGATGGCGGCCAGGATCTCGAGGATGGGCTTGAGGATGCCCCGTACTCGCGGCGAGGCGTACTCGGCGAGGTAGATGGCCGCACCGAGGCCCAGGGGCACGGCGATGAGCATGCCGATGATGGAGATGATGAACGTGCCGATCAGCAGCGTGGGGATGTCGTAGCGATTGGAGCGCGGGAGCCACGTGCCGTCGAGGAGCTGCTCGAGGGTGACGCTGGTGACGAACGTGAGCGAATCCCACAGCAGGGCCCAGACGATGCCGACGGTGATGAGGATGGCCAGCGCCGCCGAAACGAAGAACAGCCGGCGCAGGATGTCCTGGGTCCGTGCGCGGCCGGGATCGACCCTCAGGTCTTCGATGCGGATGGGCTGCTTCTGGCTCGCCATCTACGAGGTCACTCCTGGGCTAGAGCGCGAGAGATGGCCGGAGGACCGGGCCCCGGGACGCGGGCCCAGTCCTCGAACGGCCTGGGAGAGCGGTGGTGGAGCTACTCAGCAGCTGCGCCGCCTTCGGCGGTGGCCCAGGTGCGGGCATTGAGCGCGGACTCGTCGCCAGCCTTGGCGGCGTCCCACTGGGCGCGGGTCTGCTCCAGCTCCTCGGCCGGTAGCGGCACGTAGTCGCGCTCGACGACCGAAGCGATGCCCTCGTCGCTGAGGTAGAAGTCGACCCAGGGCACGATGACCGGGTTCTGCTCGATCCTGTCGAGGGCCGGATAGATGAACAGGGGTCGGCTGATGGGGTACTCGCCCGAGGAGACGGTCTCGGCGGACGGCAGCACGCAGTTGCCGTCGCCACTGTCGACCGCCAGGACCTTGACCGAGTCTCCCGCTTCCGCGGCGTAGGCCAGACCGACGAAGGTGTAGACGGAGGGGTTCCGGGCCTGGCTGATGCCGGCGATGATGACCTGGTCGTTGGCCGCGCCGGTCCAGGCGGGCGGGACCGGATCACGGTGGGCATCGCCCTCGACGCCGCGCTCGTCGGCGATGTCCTCGAGCACGATCTCGGCGAACGAGTCGAAGGTGCCCGACTCCGGCCCGGGGGCCGTGTTCTGGATGCGGCCCGTGCCGAGGTCGGTGGACGAGCCCAGCTCCTGGGCGAAGGCCGTCGCGTCCTCGTACGTGTTGATGTCGTTCGATTCGGCGCCGAAGACGGCATACAGGTCGAGGAAGTTGACGCACTCGAGCGGGTTGTCGGGACTCGTCAGCACGGCCATGCCGTCGTAGGCGATCTTGAGCTCGGTCCAGGTCACGCCGTTCTCGGCGCAGATCTCGGCTTCCGAGTCACGCATCGGGCGCGAGGCATCGGACACGTCGCTCACGTTGGGGCAGAAGAACTGGTTGAAGCCATCACCGGTGCCCTCGAAGCCGACGGTGTAGCCGAAGCCCTCATTGCCCTCGATGGCGGCGAGCTTCTCGGAGACCAGCGTCGAGATGGGGTAGACGGTCGACGAGCCGTGAACGTCGATGGTGCCTTCAACCGGGTCCTGGGCGAGCGCCGCGCTACCGGCGAAGGCGGCGGTGGCCAGGGCCGCGGTGATGGTCGCGACGCCAAGGCGGCTAGTGGTTCGCATCGTGACGAACATTCCTCCTCTTGTTGGTCGGGCTCCCCCTCTGGGTCCCGCCGAGACATCAGGAACGGTCCCGCAGGGACGTGAACGGTCCATTGCACAGCGGTTAACGCTCTGTTAACGGTAGGGTCTCCAGGCGGTAGCCCACGCCTCGGACGGTCAGCAGCAGTACCGGATCATGCGGATCGGGCTCGATCTTGGCTCGCAGCCAGCGCACATGGACGTCCACGGTGCGGGGATCGCCGTCGTGGTTCGGACCCCACACGCGCTCCAGGATCTGGTCTCGCCTGAGCACGCGACCCGGTGAGCGAGCGAAGAGCTCCAGCAGCTTGGCCTCCTTGGGCCGCAGGTGGATCCACTCGTGGCCACGCAGCAGCTGCTTGCGGTCGAGGTCGAGCTCGATGCCCTCACCCACCAGCAGCCGTGTGCGCCGGGTGGGGCGCGCGCGTCGCAGCAGCAGCCGGATCCGGCCTGTCAACTCGTTGATGCTGATGGGCCGGCTGACGGCCTCATCCACGCCGGCCTCGAGGGCGGCGAGGCGCTCCGCTTCTGCCTCGGCGGGGGTGACGTAGAGCAGGCGTGCCTCGGATCGCGCCGTCCGCAGCGTGGTCAGCGCGGTCAGCCCGGCGGCCGCGTCCGCGCTCGCCCAGACGGCGACCCGTGAGCGCAGGTCCATGGCGCGCCTGGCCAGGTCCGCCGGTGCGGCCACCACGATCTCCAGGTCGGGCGCCGCCTGCAGGACGGCATCGGCCTCGTCGTTCTCGGCGGTCAGCACGACTCGTCGCTCGCCTTGGGACCGATCGCGCGTGGGCATGTCGGGCACCGTCCGGCCGGGCTCTTAACGGGACATTGCCCATCGGTTAACGCTCCGTGAACGTTGAGAGGTCTGCGACAATGTCGCTGCCCCACGGCCCGGCAGCAGGCCAGGAAGAGGGACTACGGGACCACGGGTGCCAGGGAAAGGGATGGGCAACATGGCCAAGAAGCGGGCTGCTCGTCGGGACGCGGGCGCCGCCAAGCCCAAACAGCTGCGCAAGCGGCTGCGGAAGGCCGAGGATCAGCTGCAGGACGCACAGACCAAGCGCGACCGGGCGCAGGCGCGCGTGGACGCGCTGGCCATCATCGCCGACGAGATCCGCGCCCAGCTGGCGGAGGCGGAAGCAGCGGAGGCGGCCGACAAGAAAGCCAAGGCCGCCAAGCGCAAGGCCAAGGCCAAGGGCGCGGCCAAGAAGGGCCCGGTGTCCAAGACAGCTGAGGCCACCGCGGCGAAGGCAGAGGCCACGGCGGCGAAGGCTGAGGCCGGCAAGCCCCCAGCAGCCAAGAAGCCACCCGCAGCCCGAAGGCTGGCGGCCTCGGCCAAGCCGGCCGCGGCCAGGAAGACGACAGGCGCGTCCGCCTCCACCACCAGCCGGACCGCGGCGGCCAGGAAGACGGCTGCGGCTGCGGCCGCGTCCGACACGGCTGCCACCCG
>JASFQX010000342.1:0-3571 GCA_050115215.1 Chloroflexota bacterium | reverse complement strand
AACGAGACCTCGGACGACCAGAGCCTGACCTTCGAGACGGTCACCGGATCAGGCACCGACATCATCGCGCCCGGCGAGGTGAAGCTCATCGTGATCCGGCGGCTGCCGCCCGGCGAGTACGCCATCTACAGCGAGACCGACCCGGAGGTCATCCGCGGCATCGTTCGCATCGTGGAGCCCGCGACCGAATAGGGCCCGCCGATCGAGCCCGCGACCGACTCGCGATGACGCTCGGCCGATGCCTCGACCGTCTGCAGGGCTCTTCTCACGACGACGTGGTGACCGGCACCATCACCGGATGGTGCGCACGGCGACTCCAGTCCGCGAGCGCGACCTGCTCCTCACAGGGACCGCCGAGCTCGCCGAGGACTCGCGTGGCATCAGGGTGGGCGACACGCCGCAGGAGGCGGTGCGGGCCTCGCTGCGGAGCTTGGGCGAGCCGTGCGGACGAGCGCCTCGGTGCCGCCAGGTCAGGCCCGACCCTCACTCCTCCTCGAAGGTCCAGGCGATCTGGGTGAACGGCTCGCTCCCGTCGTTCTCGGGGCAGACGTCCTGCCCCCCGCCTTCCTCGGCGTTCCCGATCTCTCGCTCCGCGACGACGATGAACATCATCCGCTCGGGATCGCCCAAGCTCTCTCGAGTGAACGTGAGCGTCAGCGTGGGCCCGTCGACCGTGACCCGCACCGCACCCTCGAGCATGTCCCCGCCCCCGTGGAGGTCCACGCCCTCGTCGAGGTGTCGCGGAAGGGTGGCGCCGTGGAGACCGACACCGAAGTCGAGCCGCAGGCCGCCTCCGGGGCCGGCGGCCACGCCACCGGCACCGGTGCCGATGAGGACGCTCAGCATATCCGTCCAGTACGGGTCGTCCTCGGTGCTGTACGAGATCGGCGGCTCCGATGCGAACTCCACGCCGATGCTGACGCTCGCCGTATCCGGTTGGCTCACGGTCACCGCCACGATGTCGGGGCCGGGGCCACCCTCGACATCCCCGACCGCGTCCTCGTAGCGGACGAGGGTGGGGGCCGCGACGAGCGGCGACGCCGACTGCGCAGAGATTGGGATGGCCCCGAGCACGACCATGAGAGAGGTGATGACTGCCGCTGTCGCGACCCTGATGCTGCGCATCGCTTCAATCCTCCAGGGGCGCCGTCCCACGGAAGCGGTGGTGGATCACGCCTGGATCGGATGCGTTCGGACGGACGCTGAGCCGGTCCCGAGCTTCCATCGCCAGAGGGGCTCGCTTCCCTGCACGACCATGCTGCCCAGCTCGCCGGCAGGCAAGAGACGAATGGCCCATGAGCCCCCATGGTGGCGGCCGAGTCGATCCATTCCCACACGAAGCGCCGATAGCGTGGCGTCCCAGCCCACTGCGGTACCTGACGCCAATCCAGCCCTTGGTGGCGCGCGCGAGACTACCGTTCGCCACACGTTGTTGCCGCAGGGCCGGCCAGCGGCGCCGTGCAGGTCTCGTCAGGCTGGTCGCCAGGGTTTCGTCGTCGAAGGACGCGCGCGAGGAGCGACCACTGCTTCGGCGTTGACGTGCTGCTCGTAATAGCCCGCTTCCTCCATCAGGTCGAGCCAGTCATCGGGTATCGTCATCGCCCTCGAGCCCGAGTCGCATCGCAGCTTGGCCCTGTGGAGACACCTTCGCCGTGGCGCGAGCAGTCAGGTCCCCAGTGCCTCGAGCAGCATGGGCATGGCCTCGTGCAATCCGCGCTCGAAGTACGGCCAGGTGTGCGTGCCGGGTCCATACGCATCGACCACCGCTGGGATGCCCAGCTCCTCCAGCCGCACGACGAAGGCGTCGTTCATCTCGGCGATCCACGGTTCGGGATCATCGGCGCCCGCCTCGCCAGCGTCGAGAGGGCCGGGTTCGCCGTTGCCGTACGAGACGTAGAGCGGCATGCCCTCCAGCGCATCTGCCAGCAGGACCGGGTCGTGCGCCTCCCAGACGTCGGACTGCGCGGTCCGGTCGCCCCAGAGATCGGGATGGAGGTCGAACGCCAGGGTGGTCGGATGGAGGACGCCGCTGAAGGCGGCAGCAGCCTTGAACAGGTCCGGGTGTCGCGCCGCATAGGACATCGCCCCCAGGCCTCCCATCGAGACGCCGGCCACGACCCGATCGTCACCGGCCTGCCAGTTGCGCTCAAGCAGCTCGCGCACCTCGGTCAGGTGGAACGTCTCCCACATCGGCGGCCCGCCCTCGCCGCCGTTCCACCAGTCGGCGTACCAGCCGTCCTCCCCGGCCTCGGGCATGGCCACGAGCAGGGGCAGGCCGGCGGTCAGCTCCGCGACGTCGGTCTCGCGGGTCCAGCTCGTGTAGTCGTCGAACGCTCCGTGGAGCAGATAGAGCACGGGCCAGTCGGTATCGGCCTCGCGGTCGAACCCGGCGGGCAGGAGCAGGCGCACCTTCTCCGTGCCCACGGCGGGCGAGTCGATCGTCAGGTCGACCGTGCGCTCGTCGAGCGCCGCGACGTCGATGATGCGAGCGCCGGAGTCGGCTGGTTCGCCGATCGATTCAGAGGCGGTCGCCTCCGTGGGCTGCTCGTTGGCCGGGCCAGGGGCCGGGAGGACCATCGGTGGGATTTCCCCCTCGTAGAGCAACCCCACCACCTCCGCGCGCCCGCGGCTCTCGGGATACGCCCACTGCTCGATGAAGGTCAGGCCCTCGTACGCGCCATGGCCCTCGAGCCAGCCGATCTGGCGCAGCTCGCCCCACTCGTCCACGAACCCGATCGATCGTCCGTGCCAGGAACCCTCGTCGTTCGTGACCGTGACCGTGCCCCAGCGCGCGTGGGGGGACTCGTCAGCTCCAGGGGGCTCCTCGCGGGCTTCGTAGGCGATCGTACCTTCGAGCAGGACCTCGCCGTCGAGGCGCGGATCGCTCATGCCCTCCCGCCGCGCCTGCCAATCACCAGTCTCGCCGATCTCGTCGAGCCACTGCTGGGTCCCCCGCACGATGACCGTCTCGTCGGACATGGGCTCCGACTCCTGTGCCACGACTGCGATCACACTGGTGCACACGAGCGCGAGCGTCAGGATCGTCGCCAACGTGGTACGCATCTCATTCCCTCCTGCTTCATCGCGGGCCGGGCCGCGACCCTACTCATCAGCCGCCACAGCCTCGGGGGTGATGACGTAGAGATCGTCACTACTTGAGAGCAGCCAGACCGACCCATCGGTGGCCACGTCTACGGAGTCGATACTGTGGTCAGGCAGGTGGTGCCGCCATGTGGAGCCGTCGAACCGGAAGATGCCATTCTCGCCGGGCTCCCACCTGGCGTTGCGTCTCAACCAGACGGCACCGTCGGGAGCCGGCGTGAGGACGAACGCGGACTGCGCGGGCACGCCATCGGCTGTCCCCCACCGCTGCCATCCACTGCCGTCAAAGCGCAGCAGGAACGAGTCACCCGACTTGGCGCGACCCTTCTCGTCCAGCACGAGCTCCCCGTCGACCGTCAGCGGCTCGGCGTACGCGTACCAGATCGTGCCGTCACTCCCGACCACGTCGACAGGCGTGCCGTACACGAAGTCCTCCAGCAGGAGGGAGTAGGCAGGCTGCGGCAGGGTC
>JASFQX010000341.1:0-3574 GCA_050115215.1 Chloroflexota bacterium | reverse complement strand
AGCGCAGGAAAAGAAGGAGCGAATGATGACGAACGGAACCCAAGGCGTCGCTGGCGTCGGCCTGCTGGTCGCAGCCTATGTTGACGAGCGCAGAGCAGATGACACGCTGGAGAGCCTGAAGCAGGCACGGGACGCACAGCAGTTCTACTTCGACGACGCCGCGGTCGTGCGCAGCGATGCCGGCGGCAAGATCTACATCAACGAGACCGGCGACATGAGCACGGGCACGGGTGCCGGCATCGGTGCCCTCATCGGCGGCATCATCGGCATCCTGGGCGGACCGGCCGGAGTCGTGGTCGGCGCCGGCGCTGGGGGCGCACTCGGCGCCATCGCCGCGCACACCGATGGGGGTTTCGACCAGGACTCGCTCAAGCAGCTCGGCGCGGCATTGCCTCCGGGCAGCTCGGCCCTGGTGGTCACGACCAGCCAGGACTTCGTCGAGGCCGTCCGCGAACAGGCCACGAAGGAAGAGACGCTCACGCTGGCGGCGGAGATCAGCAGCGAGATCAGCGCGTCCCTGAGCGCGCGCCAGGACGTCCTCATGGCCATGGTGCTCAGCGAGGCGGGCGTGGCGGCCGCCAAGGTCGTCTCCTCCCCCGCCGAGCTGGCAGCCTTCGGCATCGTCGCGGACGAGAGTGGCGTGGCCGCCCGCGCCGGCGTGTCGAACGCTGCAGGCACGACCGTGGTCGATGCCGTCGCGACCCCCGAAGACGACGCGGAGGCTCCCCCCAGCGGATCCTGAACGGACACCATCCGAGTGAGGCCTACCGGCCCACACGGCGGGGCCCACACGGCGGGTCCCGCCCCGGCAGCGAGAGTGCGATGGCGCTGGGAAGCGTCGCACTCTCGCTGCCGTTTTCGCCCGCATCGGGGGTAGCGATCGGCGCGCGCCGCGCACCAACCTCGGTGTGAAGAGGAGACTCGATGCCTACCTGGTCCCGCCGGTTCAGCTTCCGGACATGGGCGATGTCGAGCATGTGGCTCATCCCCATGGGCTTCGTGCTCCTCGCCATCTTCCTGGCCTGGTTCATGCCTCGGCTGGACCGGAATATCGGTATCGAACCACCCTTCACCTACAGCCCGAGCGCAGCGCAGACGACGTTGTCGGCGATCGCGTCGGGCATGCTGGTCTTCACCGGCTTCGTCTTCAGCATCCTGACCTTCGCCATCCAGTTCGGCTCGAGCAGCTTCACACCCCGCTTGCTCCGGTCCATCGCCATGAACACGCAGGTCAAGGTCGCGCTCGGCGTCTTCGTGGCGACGTTCTTCTACGCGCTGCTCCTGCTGGCCGATATCGCACCGTTCGAAGCGGGCTACGTGCCCCAGTTCTCGATGCTCCTTGCCGTCGTGCTCGTGGGCGTCTCGATACTTGAGTTCCTGCGGCTCATCGTCGAAGTCACGGACTCGAGCCGGTCGGGTCGAGTGATCTCCGGCGTGGGCCGGAATGGACGAGAGGTCATCAGCGCGGCGTTCCCACTGCCGGCCACCTCGGCAGCGCCACCGGCAGCCGAGCGCCACGCTCCCGATGAGGCGGGCCACGTGGTCGTCTGCCCACGTGCCGGAGGTGGTGTCCTGCAGGCCATGAACACGGCCGGCCTCCTGGCGGCGGCCAGCGATGCCCGGGTCGTGGTCGAGCTGGTGCCGGCCATCGGCGACTACGTTCCGACCGGGGCCACGGTGTTCCGGGTCTACGGTGGGACAACGACCCCCTCCGCGCCGCTGCTGGGGAACGTGGCCTTTGGTGACGAGCGCACCTACCGGCAGGATCCTAGCTACCCGCTGCGCATCCTCGTGGACATCGCTCTGAAGGCCCTGTCTCCAGCGATCAACGACCCCACCACCGCGGTCGAGGCGCTGGGTCGCCTGGAGGACCTGCTGGTCCTGCTCGCGTCGCGGCAGCTGCCCGATGGCGTGCTCCGCGACGATGCGGGTGAGGTGCGCTTCTTCTATCGCACGCCCAGCTGGGACGACTACCTGACGCTGGCGCTCGAGGAGATCCGGGTCTTCGGCGCCACGACCCCTTCGGTCGAGCAGCAGCTGCGGCGACTCCTGCGACACCTCGAGACCAGTGTGCCGGAGTGGCGACGAGAAGCGGTCGTGGAGCAGCTTCGTCTGCTGGACGCGGCCGTCAAGCCCTAGCGCTGCGCCATGCTTCGTGCCGCCGTACCACCCACATCGGGCGTGGCCGTCCAGCCCGGTTCGCCGGATGCTCCCTCATCAGGGACCGGTGCGGCGCGCGAGTCCGCTGACCGACCATCGAGAGGGCGACAGGAGCGACGATGACGAATACACCCATGGCCTTCCACGTGCTCGCCAAGCCCACCGGACCCATCTGCGACCTTGACTGCGACTACTGCTTCTTCCTGTCCAAGGAGCTGCTCTACCCGGGCGATCGCTTCCGCATGGCCGACGAGCTCCTGTCGACGTATCTGCGGCAGCTGCTGGAGGCACACCGGACGCCGCAGGTGACCGTTGCCTGGCAGGGCGGCGAGCCGACGCTCATGGGCCTCGACTTCTTCCGCCGTTCGGTCGAGCTCGTCGAGCAGCTGCGCAAGCCCTGGCAGCAGGTGGCCTACACCATCCAGACGAACGGCGTCTCGCTCGACGCGGACTGGGCCAGGTTCTTCAAGGAACACGGATTCCTCGTCGGCCTCTCGGTGGATGGACCGCGTGATGTCCATGACGCCTACCGGCACGACAAGGGCGGCAAGGGTTCCTTCGACCGGGTCATGCGTGGGTACCAGCATCTGCAGGCCGCCGGCGTCGACGTCAACGTGCTGTGCACGGTGCACGCCGCCAACCAGGATCGCGGCGCCGAGGTCTACCGCTTCTTCCGTGACGACATGGCGGCGCGCTACATGCAGTTCATCCCCATCGTCGAGCGGGCCACGGAGGAGCTGCTGCCGCTGGCCAACCAGGGCTGGACCGCGGGCCGGGCGGACGGGCGGCCCCTCTACGTCCAGGCCGGCAGCCGCGTCACCGATCGCAGCGTGGCGCGCGACGGATTCGGCCGCTTCCTCATCGACGTCTTCGATGAGTGGGTGGGCCGAGACGTCGGCGAGGTCTTCGTGCAGATGTTCGACGTGGCACTGGCCAACTGGTACGGCGAGCCGCCGGGCGTGTGCGTCTTCTCCGAGACCTGCGGCCTTGCGCTGGCGATGGAGCACAACGGCGATCTCTACAGCTGCGACCACTACGTCGAGCCCGACTACCGACTGGGCAACATCACCGAGACCCCCATGATCGAGCTGGTAGCGTCGGAGAAGCAGCAGGCGTTCGGGCGCGCCAAGCGAGACGCGCTCCCGCGCCAGTGTCGCGACTGCGCGGTCCGCTTCGCCTGCCACGGGGGCTGCCCGCGCAACCGTTTCGCGCAGACAGCGGACGGCGAGGACGGGCTCAACTACCTCTGCCCCAGCTACACGGCCTTCTTCGAGCACATCGATCCGGCCATGCGCCGGATGTGTGAGCTGCTCAAGCAGGACCGGGCACCGTCGGAGGTCGTGAAGCTCGGCATTCCCGGACCAGAGGCTTGACCATGCCGGCTGACCCCGAGGACATGATGGACCAGCAGACC
>JASFQX010000340.1:0-3576 GCA_050115215.1 Chloroflexota bacterium | reverse complement strand
GTAGGCGTGCAGGATCTCGATGCCGTCGTAGCCCAGCCGCTTGGCGCAGTCCCTGGCGCTGTTGGCATAGAGCTTCCACTCGTCGTGGTCCTGCGCGCACTTCGTGGCCGAGCCCTGCCGATACGCGGTCAGGAAGAACTTGTCGTTCTTGCGCAGGGACAGGCCCCACAGCTCGTCGCGTGCTGCCTTCTGCTTGTCGGTGGGCTCCGCCGTCTCCGGCCGGTAGACCTGGTCGTAATGGTCGTCACGGACGTCGTAGCACCTGCCGGCGGCGTTCTGGTACCCGTCACGATGGTTGCCTTCGAGGGCGTAGTACCAGGCGTACTGCTTCGTGGCCAGCGCGCCGGCTTCCAGCAGCGCCACCGGCAGCGAGGTGGGCCACTCCCCTGACGCCATGACCACGGCCACATAGCGCTTGAAGCCGACCTCTTCCACCTGGCCCGTCGCCGTGCGCAGGACCAGGATCGAGTCCGGAGGTTCCTTCTTGCTCTGCCAGCCGGTGCCGCATGCTGCCGCGGCCGGAGACGGATCTGCGGCCGCCAGCAGCAGGCCGGCGAGCACCGCCAGCGCGGTGGCGAAGACGGTGGAGCTGAGTCCGGCGTGGTTGCCCATGCTGGGCACGATACAGCGTGGGTCGGGAGCGCTCAGATCCGGTCCTCGAACGCGGTTACCGGCGGTCGGCGGGCGCTCGAGCCCCTGCGCCCGGACGATCCCCGGCCTGCGCCACGGTCAGGCGGCGGATGAGCTCGACCTCGGCCGCGTCGTAGGGGCTGCCATCGGCCCGGAAGATATCGTGGTACCAGACCGTCGGCTCGGGTGCTCCCGGCGGCGAGTACCAGGGGAACTGGGTCTGCGTCCGCCCGGCCACCAGGCCCCAGCTGATACAGCCCACGCCGGCCTCCCGGAAGATCGGCAGGTGGGTCTCGAAGTGGCTGTCGGTCGTGCGCGCCAGGTACTCCGTGCAGATGATCGGACGGCCAACCTCCTGGAACTGATCGATGAGTCGCTTGACCGTCGAGGCGTCTTCGTAACTGTGGAACGTCACGATGTCCGAGCTGGCCGCCTGGAGGGCATTGAGCTCGGCGAACGGCTGGCCCCGGTTCCAGTTCCCTACCGTCAGCGGCTGCGAAGGCGCGACCTCCCGTGCCCAGCCGAAGACCTCGCGCAGCAGGGGCAGGGCGTTGCCCATCAGGCCCTCGTTGCCCGGCTCGTTGTAGAGATCCCCCATCAGCACCCGCTCGTCGTCGGCGAGGCGCTGAAGGACCCCCTGGACATACTCGCGCAGACGCGGCCAGGCGGCCGGCTCGACCACCTCCGGCGAGGTCGGGCTCTGCACCCAGCGCGAGTTGTGCACGCCGGGGATGGGCTCGGCCTGCGGGCCGAGGTAGGCCCGGTTGTTCCAGACGCCGTCGAGGAAGACGACGATGGCGCGGATGCCGTGTCCTGCCGCCAGGTCGAGGAACCGGTCCACGCGACCCACGAACCCGTCGGCGTCCTGCTGCCACAGCAGATCGTGCAGGTAGACGCGCACGGTGTTGAAGCCGAGGCTCTCGGCGAAGCCGAGCTCTCGGTCGATGGTCTGCGGATCGAACGTCTCCGCCTGCCACAGCTCGAGCTGGTTGGAGGCGGTGCTGGGGATGAAGTTGCAGCCGACGATCCAGGGCTGCTGCCGGTACCAGGTCCAGGCGCGATCCCTGTCCCAGCGCCCGGCGCCGTCGTCGGTTGCGAGAGTCTCAGCGTCGCTCAAGGCCTCGTCCTTCCTCGATGACTCGCTGCGGCAGCGGGGGTGCGGTCGATGCCCGGGACGGCTCGGCGCCATCCCGGGCATCCCGCATCGGACAGCGGCTGGTGGGGAACGGCCGCTCTCTAGTCGAGCTCCTCATTCATGCGCGCCTCGGCATCGGCCAGGGCCTGGGCCTGGTCCTTGCCCGTGACCCACGTGGCGTTGAGCTCCTCGGCCAGCGCGTCCCAGGCGCCAGCCCAACCCTGGACCGTCGGAACCAGGCCGGCGATGTCGGCCGTGCCGGCGTAGTTGGCTCGCTGCGGGGCGTTGGTGTACTCGTCGCTGGCGATGACGGAGACGCGGGGACCGAGGTGGCCCGTCCCGATGGCCCAGTCGCCGACGCTCTCGTAGAGGAACTTCAGGAACTCGATCGAGGCCGCCGTCGTGGCCGGATCCTCGTCCGACTGCCTGGGCATCACCCACATGTGGGAGTCGCCCCAGGCAGCAGGCGTGCCGTAGAGGTTGGGCAGGTCCGTCGCGACATAGTCGAACTCGGTCTCGCGGTCGTACTGGTCGACGACCCAGGTGCCGTTGTGCAGCACCGCGATGTCGCCGCTCAGGAAGCCGGCCTGCGAGTCCGTGTAACCCTGGGCCGGGTCGCTGCAGGTGGTGGCGAGCTCGTTGAGCAGCCGCAGCGCCTCCTGGCCCTCGGGCGTATTGACAGTGGCCACGGCACCGTCGCTGAGGTCACCGCCCTGCTGCCAGACAAGCGCCAGGAACAGTCGTGCTCCGACGCCGAACTCGAACCAGTCGTGGCCGAAGTACTGCTTGCCGGTCGCATCCTGGATCTGCCGGCACTGCTCGAGCAGCTCGTCCGGGCTGGTGGGCATGGTCGGCATACCACTCTCGTCGACGAGCCCGGCCTCCTCGAAGAGGTCGACGTTCACGTGCCACAGGCTGGCGTGCAGGTCGAAGGGCACGCCGAAGACCTCGCCCTCGTAGGTGGCGGCATCCTGGGCCGGCTGGGTGTAGTCGCTGAAGTCGACCCCGGCGTCGGCGAGCGCCTGGTCGAGGGGCATCAGCAGTCCGCGACCGGCGAAGTCCGGCAGACGGTGCTGGTGCATGACCGCCACGTCCGGCGGATCGCCGGCCGAGAAGGTGGTGCTGAGCTGCGCGTAGTAGTCCCCCCAGTTCTGGCCGCCGAGCTTCTCGACGGTGATGCCGTTGTCCTCGGCGTTGAAGGCGTTGGTGAGGATCTGGATGACCTCGCATTCGGTCGTCGCCTGGTTGACGTCGGTGACGCCCTGCGTCGTGTCGTCGCAGTCGCCGAAGAAGCGCGCCAGCGAGATGGTGACGTCACCGTCCTGGGCCGCGGCAGGCACGGCCCCGGCCGCCACCAGGGCGGTCGTGGCGACGATGATGCCGATTCGTGTTCTCATGCTTCAGGTTCCTCTCTCGATACGTCCTGGTCGTAGCTCCGGCCCTGTCCAAGCGCCGTCATCTCACCATCCACTACCTCCTCGATGCGTGGTCGTGCGTTCGTGGTCGTAAGCTGCGGGGTGCCGGCCTCGGGCGAAGCACGGCTACTTGCCCCCGCTGCCGATGGAGATGCCGCGGATGAGCTGGCGCTGGAAGACGAGGAACAGGATGAGCAGCGGCAGGCTGGCGATGACGCCGCGCGCCATGAGCGATCCCAGCTCGGTGGCCTGGGCGAAGTTGCCCTGCAACGAGGCCAGGCCGGTGGTGATGGTGAACATCTCGCGGTTCGTCGCGGACACCAGCGGCCAGAGGTAGTCGTTCCAGGTCAGGACGAAGGTGAAGATGGCCAGGGCCGTCAACGCCGGCACCGACAT
>JASFQX010000339.1:0-3579 GCA_050115215.1 Chloroflexota bacterium | reverse complement strand
GGTGGCCCAGCCGCCTACGGGATGCTGGGATTTGTTCGTATGAGACGACGTGGATGAGATCGCCGTTGCTCACGTCATGACCTATCGAATTGATCGACGACTGTCGACCCTAAGGGATGGGCGAGAACGACGGGGCGTGCGGTGATCCGCGCGCCCCGTCGGCGTTCATTGCGTGGATCCGATCACGTCGAATTCACGTCCCTGTCACTCTAGCGGCGGAAGGCCCAGCGATTCACGGTAGAGCGCCAGCTGCTGGTCGCGCCCGATCTGGTCGGTCAGCTCCTCCCAGGAGCTGTAGATCGCGTCGGCGATCTCTTGAGCGGACGCGCCGCTGCCGAGGCCCTTGACCAGCTCGTCCTCGCCCCGCGAGTAGTACTGGAAGATGCCCGGGATCCGCGGCTCATTGGCCCCGTTCGGGTGGTTGTAGCTGTCTGCGTTCGAGGAGAGATAGTCCTCGACGAACTCCCGGTCATACCCGGCATTCACCCACTCATCGATGATGAAGTGCGACTGGCGATATGGCTGGAAGCCGGACGGATAGGCCGACATCCAGAGCGAGATGTCCTTGCCACCCAGGTGTGCCGCGGCCGACCACACGCACTTGCGCCGCGTCTCGTCGACGTTCCCGTTGCTGTCGACGCCGGCGCGGTTGGTCACGTAGATGCCCCAGCCGATGTAGGCGTTGTTGGGCGACCGGTTGGCGGTCTCTTCCCACTCGTCGGTCTGCCAGTTGTAGACGCGCTTGGCGCCCGGGTTGATGTCGAAGCCGATGAGGTCACCCACGACCGACGTGTCCGTGGTGCGGGCATTCGAACCCACGTCACCCCACCACAAGAGGCTCGAGCCGATGCCCGGCAGGAACTGGGAGTTCCAGAGGTTGGGGTCCTGGTTGATCTGGTCAGGCGGGTAGGCGTCCTCCATGTTGATCAGGTCGATGACGTCCTGGATCGCCTGCACCCAGCCGGGGTTGTTGACCAGTGGCTCCATGGTGTCGGGATCGAACAGGAAGGCATCCGAATCGGGATGCTTCGAGTAGGCCACGGCCCGGTCTTCTAGGAAGTAGAAGCCGAAGCCACCCCAGATGTAGTTGAGCGGGTCGAGCACGCCGTAGGCGGGCCAGCCGAACGTAGGATCGGTCTTGCCGGCCAGGAACTTCGAGTGCGCGTTGAGCTCCTCCCAGGTCTCGGGCACGGCCCACTCGGTGCCGTCGGTGTTGTACTCCGACTCTGCCCAGCCAGCAGCGAACTCCTCGTTCTCGTAATAGTCCTTGCGGTACGCGTACGTGTGCGTGTCGCCATCGATGGAGACGCGATACGTCTCGCCGCCCCAGGTCCCGACCGGTGGCTTCAAGTAGTCGACGTAGTCTTCCATGTCGATCTGCTCGGCCACCCAGTCGGGCATCGGATCGAGCAGGCCACGTCCCGCGGTGTCACCCTCCCAGGGTGCGCCCATCTCCATGATGTCCCACTGCACCTGATCGGCGGCGATCGCCAGGTTGAGGAAGCCGCCGTAGTCACGCTGCGAGAGGTCGATCCAGTTGATGCTGGCGCCGGTGTAGTCCTGCCATGGTTTGAGCAAGCCCCGGAAGACGAAGTTGTGCAGGCCCACGTTGTTGAGACCCATGAAGCTGATCTCTTGCCCGCTGCACTCGCCCTCTTCGATGTTCGCCATCGTTGGGCCCAGGGCCAACTCTCCGACCCGCTGCCAGTCGGCGTCGGTGGGGCTGCCCGCGCCGATACCCGGAATGGCCAGCATCTGCTGGCGCAGCTCGAAGTCCAGGTCCTCGTCCTGCGCCATCGCTGGCATGGCCCCGACGATCAATGCAGCCGCCACGCTGACGACTGTGGCGCGCGCGAGCGCACGGTTGGAATGGAGCATCATGTCCACCTCCTCCTCGGTCGTGGCTCCGGCACTCCCTTGCCGGGCTCTCGACACGTCAGACAAGCAGCATCATAGCGACGGAGGGCGGTGTCAAGGCTCCGAAGTCGGCTCACGCGGCCAACGAATCGATGCTCGCGAGAACGTTTGCATCTCGAATGGCCGTTGGCGGCGTGTCAGAATCCGTCGCGGCCATCGTGCGTCGGCCCCGCGCGCGCCGTTGGCCAGCAGGAGCCACAGCCATCGCCGAAGCGCTTCACATGGGAAGGAGCACCGAATGCTCAAGGGGATCGACAACCGACTGAACGCCGACGTGCTCTATGCGCTGCGGGCCATGGGCCACGGCGACTACCTCATCGTCTCTGACACCAACTTCCCGGCCGATTCGATCGCCCGGCAGACGACCCTCGGCAAGCTGCTGCGCATGGAGAACCTGACCGCGGCTCAGGCCATCAACGCCATCCTCTCGGTCATGCCGCTCGATTCCTTCGTCGACGACTTCGCCGGCCGCATGCAGGTGGGCGATGATCCTACCGACATCCCGGCGGTCCAGGCCGAGGTGGCGGCGGAGATCGCGGCCGCGGGCGAGTCGCGCGAGATGATCTGCATCGAGCGCTTCGCCTTCTACGACCTGGCCAAGGGCGCCTACGCCGTGGTGCAGTCCGGCGAGCGTCGCTTCTACGGCTGCTTCATGCTGCGCAAGGGCGTCATCCCGCCCGAGGAATAGCCGGCCGCGGAGGCGCCGGGGCCGCTCCTAGAACCCGTCTCGCGCAGCGGCCACGTGGTCGGCCGTGACCCGCTCGGCCTCCTCGTTGATGGCGAAGCGCACGGACGCGTAGCCGAGGAGCATGACCTGGCGCAGCGAGTCGGGTGCGGGGTAGTCCTGCAGCAGCGCTCCCAGCGCCTCGTCCTCGAACACATCGCTCGTGCCCGAGCCGGCGAAGGGCGTGTCCACGCAGTTGCGGTCCACCCGGCGCGCGAGCACCTCCGCCAGCGCACCGCTGCCCGGCAGGGGCGGGATGTCGATGCGCGTGGGCACGAACGCGAGCCGTCGTCGTCGCGTCTCGTGATCCGGCACGTAGGCGTGGTGCGTGGCCACCACCACCGACACCGGCAGGTCGGTCAGCCAGCGCAGCGATTCGGTGAAGAAGCCCTCGACCGTGGCCTCGTCGCTCGTGCCCAGCCAGCGGTCGGTGTCGTCGAAGACGATGATCGGCTGCAGGCCGTCCCTGGCGATGCGGTCGAAGGCTGCCCGCAGGGCGTCGGCCTTGGCGCCCAGCGGGATGGGCAGATCGACCTCCACCTGGCGGCCGAGGTCACGGGCGAGCTCGCCCTGCAGCCAGGGCAACGCGAGCCTCAGGCCGCCCGAGTAGTCCTCGCGCGCGGTGACGTGGCGCGTGGCGCCGGCGAGCATGTCGGTGTCGCCGAGCCGGCCGATGCGCTCCAGGTAGTGCGGCACGGTCGCCAGCAGCTCATCGGCCACGCGCTCGGGCCGGGCCGCATCGCGGTCCAGCGTGCGCACCGGGACCACCAGCGGCGCCACGCCCTCGGCCATCGGGCCCAGCACGTGCGAGACGAGGCTCGACTTGCCGGCCCCGCTGTCGCCCATGACCGCCACCCGCTCACCGCTGCGCACGGCCTCACCCAGGCGCGCCTCGACGCTGGTCGTGTCGGTCAGCTCGTCGAAGGGGACGTGGTATA
>JASFQX010000338.1:0-3583 GCA_050115215.1 Chloroflexota bacterium | reverse complement strand
AGCACACCACCGACGTCCGAGCGGCCAGCGCCTCCATGGCTGCAGCGTCGTGACTGTCGCCGGTGACGATGGGGATGTCCGCGGCTTCCGGGCCCAGCCCCGCCCGCACAGCTTCGAGCTTGGCCAGGGTGCGTCCGCCGATGGCCCAGCGCAGGTCGCTGCCGTTCTTGCATCGAACGGCCATCTGCTGTGCGGCGAGCCGGCCCACGAATCCTGTGGCACCCCAGATGATGATGTCGAATTCTCGATCGCGTCCCATGAGATCCTCTCCCCGAGCAAGCGGGGCCGGGCGTGGGCCCGATGATCCCCCTTGAGACACGTGGACTCCACCTCCACGACCTCGCCCCTCTGACTCTCGCGTCTCCGCCACGCGGCGCCAGAGTCGAAGGCACCGGCGCCGGGCGCCATCCGGCCCCTGCCGGCTTCCCGCTTGCGCTGGCCGGGTCGAAGCACATCCGGGGCCGGCTCAGGTGCGAGCGCCCGGTGGCCGCTCAAGCCGCCACGAGTCGCCCGATCGAGGCAGCCGTGCGCGCCGTGAAGTCGGAGAAGAAGCGGTCGCCGAACAAGGCCACGTGGACCAGCGCCGTGTGCAGCCAGTAGACCAGACGGCGCTGCTCGTATCCGGCGCGAAGGGAGTGGTGAGCCTGGTAGGCCGTGAAGAAGTCGTCACGTTGGACATCGAAGACCTGGAGGTAGGCGAGCTCGTACTCCACGTCCGCGAACTGGGCCGTGGGATCCAGCAGGCCGGTCAGTCGCCAGCGGTCGGCATGACGCTGGACGAGAAGGTTGCCCTCCCAGACGTCCCCGTGGATGAGCGTCGGCGTACCGGCGTCGACAAGCAGGGACGGCGCTGCCTCGATGGCATCGTCCACCTGGCGCAGCACTTCGGGATCGAGCCGCGCATCGACCATGGGGTGGGTGCGGACCTCGGTCAGGCGCGAGACGAACAGCTCGGCCCAGGTCGCGGGCCCCTCCGGCTCATCCAGACCGCCCCAGCGTTCGCCCTTGTGCGCATGCAGCTCGACGAGCACGTCCGCGAGCTGGCGCTGGAGGTCGGCGCGGTCAGACGGCTCCATCGCAAGGCCATCGAGACACTGCCCCGGCAGATGCTCGATGAGCAGGAACGCGTAGGGGACCAGTCGCCCCGTACCGTCCTCCAGGTAGACCCGTGGCACCGGGCACGTGGTCTCCGATCGCAGGTACTCGAGCGCGCGAGCTTCCGCCGCGAACGCTTCCCCGCCACCATCGTGCAGCTTCACCACCGCACGGTGCGGTGGCTGGTCCAGGTCCAGCCGGATGACGGTGTTCACGAGCCCGCCCTTGAGTCGCTGCATCCCCACGCAGGCGACACGCCGGCCCAGCCAGGCCCCGAGGATCCGTTCGGCCTGGTCGGTGCTGAAGTCGAGGTTGGGCTGCAGATCCGGGGTGCCGGGCGACATGGCCACACATACTGCCCCAGGCAGCGGTCGGCTTCCGGCGAGCGTCTCGAGGCCGCCAGGACCACGGAGTCCATCGACCGTGGACGGGTGCGCGCTCGAGCACGCCGGCCGCGGGTGCCCATACGATGCGGGGGTGAGCACGACGAGGACTCGCCGCACTCCGGCCGCGGCATGAGGCGACCCGGGCCATCCGGCCACCCGTGGTGGCACACGACCGTCGTCTACCAGGTCTATCCCCGCAGCTTCCAGGACACGACCGGCAACGGCGTGGGCGATCTGCCCGGCGTCAGCCGGCGGCTCCCCTACCTGGCAGAGACGCTCGGCGTGGGTGCGGTCTGGATCTCGCCCTTCTATCCCTCGCCCATGGCCGACTTCGGCTACGACGTGTCCGACTACACCGGCGTCGATCCGCTGTTCGGCACGCTCGAGGACTTCGACGCGCTCCTGGCTCGAGCGCATGACCTGGGCCTGAAGGTCATCATCGACTGGGTCCCGAACCACACCTCGGACCAGCATCCCTGGTTCGTGGCCTCGCGCTCCAGCCGCGACGACCCCAGGCGTGACTGGTACCTCTGGCGCGACGCCAGGCCGGACGGTTCGGCGCCCAACAACTGGCTCAGCTTCTTCGGCGGCTCGGCCTGGGAGTGGGACGAGGCCACGCAGCAGTACTACCTGCACTCATTCCTCAAGGAGCAGCCCGATCTCGACTGGCGCAACCCGGCGGTCCGCAAGGCGATGTTCGACGGCGTCCGTTTCTGGCTCGATCGCGGCGTGGATGGGATCCGCATCGACGTGGCCCACGTGATCCTCAAGGACCCCGAGTTCCGCGACAACCCGCCGGTCCCGGACGACCACCACCACCCCTTCAAGAGCCACGGCGCCTACGACGAGCAGCTCCACCTCTACGACAAGGGGCACCCCGAGACGCACGACGTCTACCGCGAGCTGCGCACCCTGCTCGACGCATACGAGCCGGAGCGCTTCTCCGGGGGCGAGATCCACATCGCGGACTGGGAGGAGTGGGCCAGCTACTACGGCGCCGAGCTCGACGAGCTGCACATGCCCTTCAACCTGGCGCTGGTGCATGCGCCCTGGAACGCGCAGAGCATCCGGCGCCACGTGGAGCAGGTCGAGGCGGCCGTGCCCGATGGCGGTTGGCCCAACTACGTCCTCGGCAACCACGACGAGGTCAGGCTGCACGAACGGATCGGGCCTGGGCAGCAGCGCCTCGCGGCGGTGCTCCTGCTCACGCTCCGCGGTACGCCCACGCTCTACTACGGGGACGAGATCGGCATCCCTGACGCGCCCATCCCGGCCCACGAGCAGCTCGATCCCCACGGGCGCGCCCAACCGGGTGCGGGGCGGGACGGCTGTCGCACACCGATGCAGTGGGATCGGACACCGAACGCTGGCTTCACCGTGGCGCCGGACGCGACGCTGTGGCTGCCGCTCAGCCCCAGCTGGCGGGAAGAGAACGTGGCGGCACAGCTGGAGCGACCCGAATCGCTGCTCAACCTCTATCGCGAGCTCCTGGCCCTGCGCCGGGCGGAGCCGGCACTGCAGGTGGGCGACTTCGCGAGCCTGGACGAGATGCCCGATGGCGTGTTCGGCTACACCCGAGCACACGACGGCGAAGCCTTCGCGGTCCTGCTGAACTTCGGTCCGGGGCAGCGAACGGTGACGAGCCCGTTCGCGGGAACCGGGGTGCTCTCGACGGCAGGGGCCGAGCGAGACACGGTCGCTGGCGGTGAGCGCCTGGCACTCGCTCCCGGGGAGGGTCTGATCCTCCGTCGTTCCTAGCCGCCGCGACCCGCGGCGCGCGCCCGACCGGCCGTATCATCGCGCCCATGGTCGGAGTCGCGTTTCGCCTGCTGCCGCTCGGGCTCACGCTCGGCCTGGTGACGAGCGGCTGCGCGCTGCTCGATGCCGACCCCACCCGGGTCACCATGGCCGAGCTGTTGACCGGCGCCTACGATCCCGACGAGGTGACCGGCTTCGACGTCGATTCGATGGGCGTCGAGCTGCCCGAAGCGGCGTCGTTCTGCGAGGCCGTCGGGTTGGTGCCGCTGCGCTGGACCGTCGATGCGCTCGTGCCGATGCAGGTCTGGGTCGACACGTACGGCCCCCTCACGGATGTGCCCGAC
>JASFQX010000337.1:0-3586 GCA_050115215.1 Chloroflexota bacterium | reverse complement strand
CGCCTGGCCGCTCGGCACCGGCCGGACGTGGCAGGATGCGCGGCATGAGCACTCCCACAGGCACGCCCAGGACGGACTGGCAGCTCCGCGTCCCCGCTCGCGATGAGCTGTCCGACTTCGTGCAGCCTGTGCAGCTGGCCTTCGGGGGTGGCTTCTCCGACGAGAAGATGGCCGACTGGCTCAAGCACGCCGAGCCCGATCGCTGGCTCGGTGCCTCGGAGCCGGGAAGCGACCTCGTGGTGGGAGCCGCCTCGGTCTTCTCCGTGCGGCTGACGGTCCCGGGAGGCGAGGTACCGGCGGCGGCCGTGACCGGCGTCGGAGTGCGGCCGGACTACCGACGCCGCGGCGTGCTGCGGGCGCTGATGGCTCGACAGCTGGCCGACGTCCGCGAGCGGGGAGAGCCGCTGGCCCTGCTATGGGCCTCCGAGGGCACCATCTATCAGCGCTTCGGCTACGGGCTGTCGGCCTATGACGGCTACCTCGAGATCGACGCCGGGCGCACGGCTTTCGTGCGAGAGCGTCCCGTCGAGGGCCACGTCCGCATCGTGGGCGAGGACGAGGCGGCGATCCTCTTCCCGCCTGTCTACGAGCGCATGCGGAGGGCGACTCCCGGGGCGATCTCGCGCACCGACCGGTGGTGGCGGCTCGCGGTGCTCGCTGATCCGCCATACGGCAGTCAACGTGCGGGGCCGAAGTATCGGGTGGTCTACGAGCGGGGCGGCCGGCCTGAGGGCTACGCCATCTATCGCATCCGCGACGAGTGGGACGAGCGGGGCCCCAGGGACGTGCTCGAGGTCGCGGAGGCGGTGACCACGACACCCGAAGCGGTCAGGGGCCTGTGGCGTTACCTCTTCGACGTCGACCTGGTGCGCACCGTGAAGGCCTGGCGTGTCCCGCTGCCGACCCCTCTGCAGCACGGCAGCTGGGGCTGACGGTCAAGGACGGCATCTGGGCACGGCTGGTGGACCTGCCGGCCGCGCTGGCGGCACGGCGCTACGGGCTGGCGGACTCGATCGTCCTGGAGGTCACCGATGCCTTCTGCGACTGGAACGCCGGCCGCTGGCGCCTCCGGACCGAAGGAGCCATCGGCGAGGCCGTGGCGAGCGTGGAACGGACCGACGGGCCGGTCGATGTCGTGCTCGATACGGCCGATCTCGCGGCCCTGTACCTGGGGGCCATCCACCCCGCCGAGCTGGCAGCCGTCGGGCGCATCGAGGAACGGGGCAGGGGAGCGCTCCGGCGGCTGGCGGCGCTGTGCGCGACCGACGTCGCGCCCTGGTGCACGTCCATGTTCTGACCGCCTCGGGCGCGCAACCATGGCCGTTCCGGCGTCTGTCCTGACTGTCCACCGCCCCTCCGGCCCTGGTGCCGCTTTGCCGGCCGCGGGCATGGCCAACCGCCGTGCCGCCGCTGTACCGGCGGTGGGTGTGACTGTGCTATCCTCCGCCGGTCCTTTCAGTCCCGCCGTGGGGCACCATGCCCGGTGCACGAGTGGGGCAAACCCATTGGGAGGAGTGAACGCCGATGCGTCGCTATGAGCTCATGCTGGTGCTGCGGCCGGATACCGCCGACGACCGCGTCCAGCAGATCCTGGATCGCACTACTCGCGGGATCGCCGCGGACGACGGCCAGGTCGTCAAGGTCAGCCCGTGGGGCCGTCGCCGACTGGCCTACCCCATCTCCGGCTACCGGGAGGGTTCTTACTTCATCGTCGTCTTCGACGGACCCTCCGAGTCCATCGAGGAGCTGGAGCGCGGCCTCAACATCACCGAGGAGGTGATGCGCCACCTGGTGACCCGGATCGAGCGACCCCACCGTCGCGGCGAGAAGCGAGCCGAGGGCGAGGACACCGAGGACGAGGCCGAGGACGAAGCGGGTCCGCCGCCGGAGGAGGAATCCGATGCCGAAGGCGAGGTCATCGACGAATCCGAGAGCGAGGCCGCACCGAGGGCCGGCTGACCGCCGGACCTCCGAGGAGGATCAGCCATGTCGCTGAACAAGTGCATGATCATCGGCAACCTCGGCCGTGACCCCGAGATGCGCTACACGCCCAGCGGGCAGGCCGTCACGCAGTTCAGCGTGGCGACCAACCGCAACTATCGCGACCCGCAAGGCGAGTGGCAGAGCGAGGCCGAGTGGTTCCGCGTGGTCGTCTGGGGCGACCAGGGTGAGCGCGTGGCCGAGTACCTGCGCAAAGGCCACAAGGTCTACGTGGAAGGCCGCCTGCAGACCCGCCAGTGGGAGGACCAGAGTGGCAACAAGCGCTACACCACCGAGCTCATCGCCAACCGCGTAACCTCGCTGGAGCGCCGTGACCGGGAGGGCGAGCCGCCGTTCCCGGCTGAGGCACCGGGTGGGTTCGAGGGCGGCTCGAGCTCCGGCGCTGGTGCCGGCGGCACGGGCTCGTCGGGCGCGGGTGCCGGTGGCTCGAGCTCTGGCGCGACCGGTGGCACCACCACCACCACCTCCTCCGCCGAGGACTACGACGACCTGCCCTTCTAGCCGTACCGCCGCTGCTACCAGCTGACGATCTCGCCGACCAGGCGACCACTCCGAACAGACCGACCACAGGAAAGGGATCCCGCCCATGCCCCGCAAGCGCCGAGACGACTACTACCGTGACCGCCGTCGCCGCAAGGTCTGTGCCTTCTGCGCCGACAAGTCCCGCACCATCGACTACAAGGAGGTCAATCGCCTCCGCCGCTACATCAGCGAGCGCGCCAAGATCGAGCCGCGCCGCAAGACCGGCACGTGCGCCCAGCACCAGCGCGCACTGGCCGTGGCCCTGAAGCGGGCTCGGCACGTGGCCCTGCTGCCGTACGCGCCCCAGCACATGCGCCCGTAGGTCAGCCGCCGCTCGGCGCTGCTTGGCCACGGGCCGAGGCTCGACGCACCGAAGACCCGGCCACCCACGGCCGGGTCTTCCGCTATCCCGGTCGGTGGCCTCCCGACGATGTGGCTGACGCGGGTCGACGCCGATGGCCGTCCGCGTATACTCCCCGGCATGCTGACTCAGGAGCCCGCGCCGACGCCCCGCGAAGCCAAGTCCGATCCACACGCGAGCCGCCCGGGCGCGCGCCCACAGGACGACACGGTCTGCTGGTTCGAGGATGCCTGGACACCGTTGGCCGAGGCCAAGGTCAGCATCATGACCCACTCCTTCCTCTACGGGACCGCCGTCTTCGAGGGCATTCGGGCCTACTGGAACGAGGACCACGAGCAGCTCTACCTGCTGAAGGCGCGTGAGCACTTCGAGCGTATCGTCGACTCGTCCCGGATCCTGATGATGGATCCCCACTACAGCATCGACGAGATGATCGAGCTCACGCTCGAGCTGTTGCGCAGGAACCAGTACCGCGAGGACTGCTACGTGCGGGCCACGGTCTACAAGTCGGACGAGGCCATCGGCGTCAAGCTGCACGGGATCGAATCGAAGCTCAATCTGCTCTCCATCCCGTTCGGCGACTACATCTCGGTCGACGAGCCCATCAGCTGCGGTACGGTCTCGTGGCGGCGCACCGGCGATCTCAACATCCCCTCACGCGCGAAGATCACCGGCTCCTACGTGAACCCCGCCTTCTCCAAG
>JASFQX010000336.1:0-3587 GCA_050115215.1 Chloroflexota bacterium | reverse complement strand
TGCTGAGGCCTCGGAGACGGTCTCGACGATGCGGCGGACATGGGGTCGGCCCGACTGGCGCTGATAGCCGCCCCACCCTCGCGCGCGGTGCGTTCGCATCACGCGTCCCAGGCGCCTGACCGGCGGAGCGCCCGGGACGTATGCTCGATCGCGCAGGGAAGGAGGATCCACATGGACCAGGACCGGTCCGTCACCGTGCGCGGAGCGCGCGACGACGAAGAACTGAAGCGCTTGACACGACGGGTCCGCTCGACCTGGGGTGAGAGCGTGGTCCGCAGGGGAGAGGCTGTCGACCCCGCGGACGGCGAGCTCATCGGTGCCTTCGTCGACGAGGAGATCATCGGCGTCGCCACGTACGCCGTGCGCGGCGCCGAATGCGAGGTCGTGGCCATCGAGGCCTACCAGCAGCGCCACGGCATCGCAACCGCCCTCATGGACGAGATCCGGACCCGAGCCGAGGCCACCGGCTGCAGCCGGCTCTGGCTGGTAACCACCAATGACAACGTGCCGGCCATCGGCTTCTACCAGAAATGGGGCATGGACCTGGCCCTGCTCCGGCGTGACAGCGTCACCGAGGCGCGGGCACGACTGAAGCCGTCGATCCCCGAGACAGGCTACGAGGACATCCCCATCCGCCACGAGCTGGAGTTCGAGGTCCAGCTCTAGATCCCCATGGGGCCCGTCAGGCGTTGGCGATGGGTCGGGCGCGGGCCCGGCTGACCGGGACGCTCAGCACGAGCGAGGCCAGGCACAGCGCCGGGATGAGCAGCCAGGCGAACGAGACGCCCGCGGCATCCGCAGCCATGCCAAGCACGAATGGCGCCGCCAGGATGGCCACGCCCGAGGCCAGGATGAGCCGGGCCGACGCGCGGTCCTGCAGACTCGGTACGAGCGCGAGAGCCACGCTCACTCCAAGGGGGTACTGGAAGCCGGTGCCGACGCCGCCGAGGTAGATGCCCAGCGAGGCCGCCGGCACGTCCTCGGCCGACCAGGCCAGGAGGGTTCCCGCGAGTGCCACCAGCAGGCCGAAGCGCATCAACGCGATCGGGTCACGCCGGCTGACGGCGTCGATGCTGATGCCCACGCGCGCAGTGGCCATGCCGGCGTAGAAGCCGGCGGCCACGAGCGTGGCGTCGCCGAGGGAGATGCCCACCTGCCGCTCCACCAGCGAGCTGGCCCAGAAGACGATGGCGAACTCGACCGAGACGACCAGCACGATCAGCCACCAAGCCAGCCAGAAGCTGCGCCTGAGACCGCCGGCGCTCGTGGTCATGCTGGTCGAGGTCCATCGCCGCCCGCGGGCGACCAGCACACCGGCCACGATCAACAGTCCGGCCGCGACGAGCGCGACCTGCCAGCCGAGACCGCTGGCCTCGCCGAGGCCGATCACGACGGGCACGCTCATCGAGCCGAACATGGCTACCAGCGCCGCTCGGCCCATGCGCACCCGTGCCAGGGCCCCGCCACCACGCGTGAGGGTGCGGTTGACGCGGGCCAGCAGCAGGCCGGTCGCCAGCCCGACCATGCCCGCGCCCGCCAGCGTGACCACGAAGGCAGAAGCCGCGATGAGACATCCGCTCGCCAACGCGAGCAGCAGATACGCGGCACCGTGCGCCGCTCGAGGGCCGATCACGGCATCCAACCGGTCGCCGGTGACTCCGGCCCCGAGCAGGCCGATGGCCAGCATCGACGAGTGCAGGGCAGCCGCGGTGTCGGACAGCGATAGCGCGACCGCGAGGAAGGCGGTGATGGCTCCGACGCCGTAGAGCAGGTAGCCGATGACGACCTGGTCGACGTACGCGCTGCGGGTCTCCGAGGATGTCGCCGGCAGGTCGGCCTCGAGCGGCAGGTCGGCCTCGGAGATGCCCACGCGGGCTTCACTCATGCAGGGATGCTAGCCCGCCCGGCCTTCGGTCGAGGACTGCGTCGGTGTCCGCGGCCCGGGCGTTGGCGAGCGCGACGCCGCGCACGTCGGGCACGTCGGGCACGTCGCGGGGCGCGCACGGCCAAGTCGTGGGGCGCGCACGTTGCCTGCGGCGGCTGCGCACGTCGCCTGCGGTGGCCGCGCGACCGAGTACCAGCCGCTCGACGGCCAGGGCCGAAGCAGGCTGCGTTCCCGCCGACAGCCACGCTAGCCTTGTCCGCATGGAGACGAGCCCCAGGCCTGCGCGACCGATCCGCGTCTGCCTCGGCGTTGGCGCTGAGGCAGGGGCTCCCGTGCCTGCCGCGCGGGGGACGGCAGCGTGAGCGCACAGCTTCCGGACTTCGATCCCTACGAGCTGCTCGGCGTCGACGCCAGCGCTGATGCCGCGACCGTCGACAAGGCCTACAAGGCCCGCATCCGGCACGTGCACCCCGACATCGCGGGCATCACCGGGCTCGACGAGAGCAAGCGTCTCAACATCGCCCGCGAGTGGCTGCTCGACCCCGACCTGCGGGCCCAGCTGCCGCCGCCCGCCAGGCGCTGGGGGCGCTTCGCACGCAGGAAGCCCGAGGCGCCACCACCGCCACCTCCGGGACCGAGTGCAGCCCCGCCGCCGCCACCACCACCACCGCGCGCCTCGACCGACACCGACTGGTACTGGGAGGGCAAGGCCGCGCCACCGCCCAGGCCCTCATACGAGTACGACCCCGACCTGGACGACCCGCTGGCCTTCGACTTCGGCGCCTGGACCGATGAGCTGCGGGCGTTCTTCGGAGCCATCCGCGGGCTCACGGCCGACGAGCGGGCGCGTGTGACCTACAGCCTGGGCGAGGAGCCGCCGATGCTGTTCGACGACTTCAAGCATCTCGTCAGCGAGCGGATGTGGGCTCGCTCGCGCGCCCTGGCGGACGCGGTCGAGCAGGTCTGGCGCGAACGTGTGGACGAGGGTCCGCCGCTGCTGTTCCCGCGCGGACGCGTCTTCGGCAACGGCATCGTGGTGGCCAACGCCTACGCCCAGTGGCGCCTGTTGGGCGAAGCCATCGCGCAGAGGACACGTGACCCGCTGTCGATGGCGGCTCTGGAGACCCGCTGCACTGCGCCATGGGCGGCGTCGGTCGGCCACGACCGCTTGGGCAGCCACCAGGACGACGTCATCGCCTGCCTCGACGATGCGCGACGGCTGACGCTGCCGCAGGCCGAGCGCCTCTCGAAGGCGTGGGAGCGGGACATGGGCGGCTTCCTCTATGGCCGCCCCGGCGAGGACTGGTTCCCGGGGTCGCTCGACCACGTTCGCCCCGATCTGGTGAGCGCCCGCCTCGCCGCCGTCGACGCCTCGCGCATCGAGCCGCCTGACGCGATGCCGTACGATCAGCGCAACGGGTTCCGTTGCGGATTGCGCCTGACAGCGTACGTGCTCGCACTCGGCGGGGTGAGCGAGGCGGGTCGCGACTACCTGCGACCGTGGAAGGAGGCGCTGAACCCCAACCCCTCGTTCGCCGACCGGGCGCGCTGGGGTATGCCCCAGGGCTAGCGCGAGGCCTGGATCCGTGGGTCGGCCGCGATCATCTCGTTGATGGCCTGGCCGATGCGAGGACAGCAGCCGGCGATGTCGAGCTTCAGCCGCGGCGGCGTGCCGATGACGTAGACGCGCCACGGCTCGACG
>JASFQX010000335.1:0-3589 GCA_050115215.1 Chloroflexota bacterium | reverse complement strand
GACGCGGGCGTTGGAGCCCACGACGTGGCCGGTCTCCTCCCCGAACTCACGCTTGGCTACGGCCAGCAGCTCTTCGCCGTCCTCGACCTGGCCCTTGGGGATCGACCAGATGCCGGCATCCTTGCCTTCGAAGTAGGGCCCGCCGGGGTGACCCAGGAGCACCTCCACGCCGTCGGGGGTGCGCCGGAACAGCAGGATCCCCGCGCTCACGCGGGATCGGGAGGTGGATTCAGTCATCGCGGGCCTGTCGGTCGCTGCTTGCCTCGGACGCGTTGCCGGCGCCATCGGCGACTGCTGCGCCGGGAGTCCTCGCTGTCCGCTCGCCGGCGCCCGGGGCTCCCTCGTCCACCGGGGCCGCGTCCTCCATCTGGCCCACGGTCGGCTTGGCTGAGGGGTCGAGCGGGGTGCGCCGGGTCCGTCGATCGGCGGCCACGAGCCGCAGCAGGAAGATGATCGTCTGGCCGCTGAAGAGCAACAGCACGAGCGTGAAGATGAGCAGGGCGCCGCTGATGAACGGGTCCCAGCCCCAGGTCACCGTGAGCGGGGTGAAGATGAGGAAGAACGTCAGCAGCGCGATCTGGATCCAGAAGCAGCCCAGGCCCGGCCCGCGTTCGGCGTCGAGCGGTTCGCCCTTGTACTCGGGCATGCCCGTGAGCCGTGTCTCGTGCTCCGTGTCGGTCTCTCCGGCGGGGGCGTCGTTCGTGGCAGCTTGCCCGCCAGGAGAGCCGTCCTCGGTGATCGGCCGTTGCTCTTCGCTCGCCGGTGCGTCCTGCCCCGGTCCGCCCGGTGCTGGTCCGCCCGGCGCCGGTTCGCCTAATCCGCCCGCCGCTGGGTCGCCCGACACACCCGCCGCGGCGTCGCCCATCGCGCCCGGCGCTGGTCCGCCCCGTGCAGGCTCGCCCGGCGCAGGGTCGCGCTCGATCGGCCGTCTGGGCACGGTCATGTGACGGAGCCGGGGATGGACGCCGCGGCGTCCGTGGATCGTGAGGTTCGTGCGGGCACCTGTGCATCGTACGCGGTGTCGGGGCGCCCTGGCAGCAGCGCGGGTCGGATGGCCCCATCGCCGTGGTCGCTCGGCTCTTGGACAAGGTGCCTGGATGGCCCATCGTGGCGGCAGCAGCAGCCGGGGGTTAGGTCCGATGCCATGCGATGGTCCCGTCCATTACCGCCGAGCCGTCACCGAGGACGCGGCCGGTATCGCTGCGGTCCACGCGGAGGGATGGCAGCGAGCCCACGAGGGGCTCGTACCCGACGAGTACATCCGCTGCAAGGCGTCTCTTGGCCATGCCGACTTCTGGCGCGAGGAGCTCGAGATCGAGGCGCCCGATCGCAAGCCGTGGGTAGCGCTCGCAGACGAGCGCATCATCGGCTTCGCTGACGGCGGGATCGCCCGCGACGATGACCTCGACTCCGGCACAGGCGAGGTGTACACCCTCTTCGTCGTGCCCGAATGCTGGGAGAAGGGCATCCGCAGCCGGCTGGTGGAGCACGTGGCCCACGACCTCCGGGACCACGACTTCACGCGGGCGGTCTTCTGGGTCCTGAGCAACGACGAGGTCATGCGCGCCTTTGCCGAGTTCACCGGCTGGCGACACGATGGCACCACGCGCTTCGAGGAGTGCGGGGAGTCCGAGGTCGAAGAGATGCGCTACGCGAAGGACCTGCTCAAGCTCTAGCCGATCACCCGGCTTCGGCGGCAGCGGGCCGCAGCCGTCGCGAGCGCTGCGAACGGCACGGCGCTACCCGACCCGGCGCTACCCGATGAGCATCACCTCGTCGGCCTCCGCGCCGTCCTCGCTGAGCCTGATCTCCACCCGTTCCGTCCGCGACGTCGGCACGTTCTTGCCCACGTGGTCTGGCCGGATCGGCAGCTCGCGGTGGCCGCGGTCGATGAGCACGGCCAGCCGCACGGCCGCCGGGCGTCCACGGTCCATGAGCGCGTCGAGCGCGGCCCGAACGGTACGGCCGGTGAAGAGCACGTCGTCCACCAGCACGACCGTGGTCACCGCCGGATCGAACGGCCGCGGCGATGGTGGAGGGATGACGGCCGCGGCATCAGGGTCGATGGCTCCACCTCGGTCATCGCGGTAGGGCGTGACATCGAGCGCCGCCACCGGCGGGCGCACGCCTTCCCGGGCCTCGATGGAGGCAGCGATCCGCTCGGCCAGGGCCGGCCCCCGGCGCTCGATGCCGACCAACGCCAGCCTGTCGGTGCCACCGTGCCGCTCGACGATCTCGTGGCCCATGCGCACGAGCGCCCGCTGCATCTCGTCTCCCGACATGATCCGGCGAACATCCATCGGCGCACCTCCTCCACGCCAGCCTAGCCCATGACCCGCGCCGCGATCGCACGCCCGCGTCGACTCAGCGAGGGAAGTCGTCCCAGGAGCGCCCCCCTTCGGGCTCATCGTGCGGCGCTGACTCACCCGAGGCAGCGCGCGTCGCGGCCAGCAGCTCGTCCACCGCGGCCTCGGGGCTGATGGGGTTGACCGGCAGGCCGGTGCCCAGCTCCAGCCCGGCGATATCGCGCAGGCGGGGGTGGATCTCCCAGTGCCAGTGGTATGTCTCGCGCACGCTTTCGTGCAGCGGTGCGGTGTGCAGCACGAGGTTGTAGGGCGGCCCGTCGAGGATGTCGAGGAGGCGGATGACCTTCTGCAAGGCCTCGGCCGCCGATGTCAGCTGCTCATCCGTGGCCAGGCCGAAGTCGGCTTCGTGGTGCCGGGGCACGACCCACAGCTCGAACGGTGAGCGGGATGCGTAGGGCGCGAAGCAGACGCTGGCGGCATCCTCGAAGACCAGGCGGTCACGCCCGGCCACCTCATCGTGGACCAGCCGGCACCAGGGGCAGACCGCCTCGCGGATGACGTAGCGAGCGGCACCGCCGAGCTCCTCGCCCAGGCGGTGGGGCAGCTGGGGCAGGTCGTAGACGTCGAAACAGAGGTGGTTGGTCATGGCTCCGGCCTGCTTGCCCCAGTTCTGGACGATCTGCACGTACTCGGTGCCGCCGCTCTCGCGAGCCTGGACGATGCGGTCGCGCGCGAGTCGAAGCATCTCGATGACGACGGCCTCGGACTCGGCCCCCAGTGGTGCATGGTGCTCGAACGGCGCCACGATCGTCTCCCACGAGCCAACGTCCCCGAGCAGGCCCAGGCGCGGCTCCTCGTCCTCGGGCGGCTCCTTGCCCTCGGCGCGTCGACGCTGCTCCAGCTCGGAGCCGGCGACGGTGAAGGCCTTGGGCTTGAGGACGCGCAGACGCGTGCGCTCGCCGGAGGTCGGGTCGCAATTCTGGCAGCGCCCCGTGACGTCCCGCACCGGCGCCGCCTCGCGGGCGAAGCGCGCACGGTTGAACTCGCGGTCCACGACCACGGCCACCCACCAGCCGGTGATGTCGTCGCGTCGGAGCTCGAAGAGTCCTCCCGCCATGGCTACACGCCTGCGCCGGCCGGGGTTTCCGTGCGGGCCTGCTGCGCGGCCGAGTCAGCCACGGCCTCGTGGAGACGGCGGCGGAAGTGCTGGCCGAACCATTCCCCGGCCTGGCGCACGCTCTCGGTGGAGGGGTCGGACGCGGAGCCCTGCCAGCCCAGCTCGC
>JASFQX010000334.1:0-3597 GCA_050115215.1 Chloroflexota bacterium | reverse complement strand
ATCGCAGCACCGGCGGCTCGATAGCCTCGGCCGCGACGAGGGCGACGCGGACCCCCGAGAGGTCGAGCTCGCCCCGCTCGGCCTCGCGGGCGAAGCGGGCCGCCAGCCCGAAGGCCGACGGCGGACCGCCGATGACGGTCGCGCCGAAGCGCGTGATCGCGCGCGGCCAGATACGCGGATTGCGCAGGAAGGACTCGGTGCGCAGGATCGTGACCGAAGCGCCAACGTAGGCCGGCGCGAGCAGGAAGCCGATGAGGCCCATGTCGTGGAAGAAGGGCAGCCACGAGAGGGCCGAGTCGGTTTCCGGGTCCGACTCGATGGCGGCGGTGAGCACGCGCACCTGGGCCAGCAGCGCCCGCTGCGTGAGCTCCACAGCCTTGGCTGCACCGGCCGTGCCGGAGCTGAACTGGATGAGACCCAGGGCATCGGGGTCCGTCCCCGCAGCCTCGTCGGCGCCCGACCCATCGGCCGGCAGGCCGTCGGGCGTGAGCACCACGGTGCCGGCGGGGGCAACGGCCAGGCAGGCATCGGCGACAGCGGGCGCCCCGGCAGCCACGACCACGTGCCGCGCGCCGAGGAAGGCGAGACGCTCGGCGACCATGCGCTGGCGCGGGTCGGCCGGGTCGGGTTTGGTCACGGGAGCCACCGGCACCGGAACCGCAGCCGCGAGCAGGGCCCCGAAGTAGGCCCCGACGAAGGCGGGTTCGTTGGCCAGCGAGAGGATGACCGGCTGCCCGGGTTCGAGCCCGGCCCCGCGCAGGTGCGTCGCCCAGCGACGGGCCGACGCCCAGACCAGCCCGTAGCTGAGCTCGGTGATGCCGTCGTCGCCGTCGATGAAGCGCGTGTACAGCGCGTCCGGCTGGCGCCGGGCATGCGCGGCGAGGACGTCGACGATGGTGTCCATCCGGTCAGGCCGCCGCGAGGTGGGCTTCGATGGCGGCCACGGCCCGCTGCGAACCCTGCTCCTGCTCCACCTGCGCTTGCAGGCGGCCAGCACGAGCGCGCATGGACTCGTCGGCCAGGGTCGCGCGGATCCGGTCGGCCAGCTTCGAGGCCGTCAGCTGCTGGCGCGGGATGGGCCGGGGGCTGACGCCCAGGTGGGTGAGCCGGGCGGCCCAGAACGACTCGTCGAGGTAGTGCGGGACGTTCACCGATGGGCGACCCGCCCGGAGCGCGCTCTCGACCGTGCCCAGGCCGACATGGTGGACCACCAGCGACATGCGCGGGAAGAGCCAGGCGTGGGGCACGCGGTCGACCCCGATGACGTCGTCCGAGAGGACCCGCACCGACGGTTCCTGTCCGGGCACGCCGATGACGCCGCGCTGGCTGCTCATGCGCAGGCTCTCCTGCAGCAGCGCCGTGGTCTCGGATCGCCGGAAGCGACCGGCGCTGCCGAAGCCCAGGTACACCGGCGCCGGGCCCGAGGCCAGGAAGTCGCGGAGGGGATCCGGCGGCCGCCAGTCCTGTTCCCGCTCGAGGAACCAGTAGCCGGTGACATGCGCGCTGGCCGGCCAGTCCGCCGGGCGGGGCAACAGGGCCGGGCTGTAGCCGTAGAGCCAGAGCCGGTCGGCCCGGTCGAGCTCGTGCGTCGGCCCCAGGCGCGGGACCGGGCCCAGTCCCAGGCGCCGCCTCGCGCGGTCGACGCGGCGGCGCACGAGCTGCCAGGCGAGCTGCTGGACGGCTGCGTGCGACAGGCGGTTGTACGAGGACCGCCCCGGCAGCCTCGCCCGGGTCCAGGCGGGGAAGAGGAAGCTGGCGAACTCGCGGGTCCGATGGAGCGGCTGCAGCAGAGCGCCGGCGGTGGGGATGCCCAGCTGCTCGCCGGCGTGGAGCCCACCCACGAGGAGGGCGGCGGCGCTGCTGAGGATGAGATCGGCCCCTCGGCTCGCGGCCGTCGACTCGGCCATGATGCCGTCGATGTAGTCGTCGCCGAGGCGCGCGAAGTGGCGCAGGGCCAGGAGGGAGGAACGGCCGCTGCCGAGCAGGGCCTGGCCGGTGTCGGAGTCAAGCAGCTCGTCTGGTTCCGCGGGCAGCGCGTGGTGCTCGAGCCCGTACCGGCGGGCCAGGTCGGCGTAGGCCGCGTGTGTCGCGAGGCGCACGTCGTGCCCCGCGTCGACGAGCGCGGCACCGAGCGCGACGATGGGCCTGACGTCACCGAGCGATCCGACCGTGGTGAGGGTGACGCGCACAAGGAGACAGGCAGGCTACGCGCCCTGTGCGCGGCCGGGGACGGCTCGAGCGGAAGCGACGCCCATGCGCCGCAGGATAGTGCATCCATGCCCAAGTCCGAGCGATGCCCGAAGCCGATGCATGCGCGGCCGCGACCGACGGGTGACCCAGGGTGGCGCGCGGCGAGGGCCAGACGCAGGGTAGCCATCCCGCTGCCACGGGTAGCGAGGGCCATGAGAGGCGGATGGCGTCACGATCTGGCCCTCTCCCGCAGCATTCGGCGGCGACAGAGACGCGCCCTTCGAGACAATGGGGCGGTCGAAACCCCCTGAGGAAGACCAGATGACCGAACCGGACCTGTTGGGAAGCGCCAGGGCAGAGCAGTCCGACGCGCTCGTCCTCTTCGGCGCCACGGGCGACCTGGCGCGCAAGAAGCTGCACCCCGCGCTGTACCAGCTCTGGGCCCGTGGCGACTTGAGCGCGCCGGTGCTGGGCGTCGGCCGACGAGACTGGAGCGACGACCAGTTCCGCGACTTCGCCTGCGCCGCCGCGGCGGAGAGCCACGGCGATGCGCGCGAAGCCGATATCGACAGCTTTGCCAGGCGGCTCGAGTACGTCCAGGGAGACTACGGCGATGCGGGCACATTCGACCGCCTGGGAGAGCGACTGGGTGATGCGAGCCGCCCGACGTTCTACCTGGCGATCCCGCCAAGCATGTTCGACAGGGTCGTCCAGGGCCTGATGGGGGCCGGCCTCCACAAGGATGGACGCGTCGTCATCGAGAAGCCCTTCGGGCGCGACCTCGCCTCGGCACGCTCCTTGAACCGCTGCCTCCACCGGGCCTTCGGCGAGCGCGCGATCTACCGCATCGACCACTATCTCGGCAAGGAGACCGTCCAGAACCTGCTCGTCTTCCGCTTCGCCAATGCCCTGCTCGAGCCGGTGTGGAACCGGCGCTACGTGGCGAACGTCCAGATCACGATGGCCGAAACGTTCGGCGTGGAGGGACGTGGGGCGTTCTACGATGAGGTGGGGGCGATTCGCGACGTGGTCCAGAACCACCTCCTCCAGGTCATGGCGCTGTTGGCCATGGAGCCGCCGGTGGGCACCGATGCCGACGCCATGCGCGATGAGAAGGTCAAGGTCTTCAGGGCCACGAGGTCGGTCGAGGCATCGACGCTCGTACGGGGCCAGTACGCCGGCTATCGCGACGAGGACGGCGTGGCCGGGGATTCGGATGTCGAGACCTTTGCCGCGCTCCGACTCGAGGTCGACTCCTGGCGTTGGGCCGGAGTCCCCTTCCTGCTCCGCACCGGGAAGCGCCTGGCGACGACGGCCCTGGAAGCGGTGATCGAGTTCCGCGAGCCGCCCCGGCTGCTGTTCGCCGACCCCGAGACGCCGGTCCCCCACCCCAACCATCTCCGTCTG
>JASFQX010000333.1:0-3597 GCA_050115215.1 Chloroflexota bacterium | reverse complement strand
CCTGGGGGCTTGGCTTGGCGTCGTCGTGGTCGGGTCGATCGCGACCGTGCCGGCAGTACCCGGCGAGACGTCGGTCGATCCTGCGTGGCTGTGGCTGTTCATGCCCCTGGTCTTCGTCGCGCTGGCCATCATCTTCCAGACCACCCGGCGCGATTTCGTCTGGGTCGTCATCGGCTGCGCCGTCGCGTATGCCGGCATGGTGCTCGGTAGCTCGCTCGCCAATGACAACCTGGGGACCGTCCTGGGTACGACCCTGGCCGTCCTCTACGCCAATCTCTGGGCCCGATGGACAGATCGGCCGGAGACCATCGCCTTGCTGCCAGCCATCGTCGTGCTGGTGAGCGGAAGCATCGGCTTCCGGGGATTGGCTGCCATCGCTCAGGGTCAGACAGCGGTCGGGACGCAGCAGTTCGTTCAGATGTTCGTCGTTGCCCTGGCCATCGCCGCGGGCCTGCTCATCGCGAACACCATCGTCCGGCCCAGAGTGTCGCTCTAGCGCCGCGCTGCCATCCGCAGTGAACAGGCTCGAAGCCCAGGACCCCGAGGCGTCGCGACCGCCGGCGCCGCGCGGCCGCCTTGCTGGTCGTCACCATCGGCGTGTGGCCCAGTAGCTGGCCAAGGTCCTCGTCTCCCTGCCGGACGACCTGCTCGCACGTATCGACCGCGAGGTCCGAGCGCGCGGGGGCAATCGCAGCGGCTTCCTGCAGGAGGCAGCCCGGCGGCAGCTCGTCTGGCCCACCGCGGAGTCCCTGGATGCCGCGCTCGAGCGAGGTCGCAACGCGCTGGCGGGCGTGGGCCGCTTCGAATCGACCGACCTGATCCGCGAGCAGCGCCAGCTACGCGATGCCGGTGATCGACGTCGTTAGCGACGCCAGCGTTGTGCTCAAGTGGTTCCACGCCGAGGGCGAATCGGAAGTCGACGAGTCGCGCGCCCTGCTCGACTACTACTCCCGCGGGATCATCACCATCACCGTGCTCGACCTGACCCCGTACGAGGTCGGCAACGCCTTGCTGCGGGGCCGCGCCTCGGTGGGCGGAGCGCAGGTCGCAACGGTACTGGAAGCCCTCGCTCAGATCTGCCCGCAGGTGTCGCCGTCAACGGAGGAGCAGCGAGTCATGGCGCACCTGGGCGAGCGCTACGACCTGACCATCTACGACGCGGCCTACGCGGCTGTCGCCCAGGTCCGCGGCGCCGAGCTGGCCACGATGGACGAAGCCCTGCTCGCGCGTGGCCTCGGTCGTCCACCGAGCGCGATCGTGGCCGACCTCGTCTGAGCCGAGGGCTAGGATTGACAAATGCGTAGGCGGGGCCGGGTCACCAGCGGAAGCGCGCGCCATTCCGCCAGCGCTCCGTCAAGATCAGGCTGCAGGTCGACGTGGCGAACGTGGCGGAGGCGCTCGAGGGGCCGTTGGCTCGCTGAGGCGGACCGGTTGCTCATGAAGATCGACGCGAATCTGCTCATCGCTCCGCCGACATGGACTCCGCCCGCTTCTCCGAGGCGTGCTGGGGCCTCCGCGCCCTCGATCGCGTTTGCCGTTCTCGCGCTCTTGCTCGCCATCGTCCTGGGCGCGTGCACCGGGACCGTTGGCGAGGCCCCCGCATCCGGCATCAGCGCTTCGCCCCGGGTCTCCGATGGGCTCCTGTTCGGCCCCGGCGGCTTCGCCTCCGACCCGCCGTCCGACTGGATCGATGGCACCGTCGGTCTCGCCGGACTGCCGCCGGAGGCTCTCGAGACGCTCGAGCTCATCGCCACGGGCGGTCCCTTCCCCTATGACCAGGATGGATCGACGTTCCACAATCGCGAAGGCCTGCTGCCGCCTCGCCGCGGCGGCTACTACGCGGAGTTCACCGTCGAGACGCCGGGCTCGCCCGACCGCGGGGCGCGACGCCTGGTGGTCGGCGACGCGATCGAGGTCTACTACACCGACGATCACTACGCGTCATTCCGCTTCGTCGTGCCATGACGATCCCTGAACCGTCGGCCGAGGATCGATTTGCCCACAGCCTGAGCGCCGGCGTCTACCGGGCACCGCCGGCCCTGGCACCGGAGCCCATCCGGACGGCGATGGAGACCTCGGGGCTGGCCACCTTCACCGTCGATCTCGAGACGGCGGGCGGCAAGGCCGGGATCCTCGACGCGTTCGCGACCGGCCTGGACTTCCCCGCCTGGGTCGGTCGGAACTGGGACGCGCTCGATGATGCGATGCGGGACCTGAGCTGGGCGCCGTCGGGTGTCCGCGGTCGCGCCGTGCTGGTCCGTGGTGCCGTGGCGCCGAGTGCGGGGTCTCGCTCTGAGCTCGAGCTGCTCGAGGACGTGCTCGGCACGGCCGTCGCTCGCTGGGCCGGGACCGACAAGCCGCTGGTCGTGGTGCATGCCCGCTAGCGCGATGCGGGCGGACCTGCCCCGGGTACAAGCCGGCGGCGTTCAAGGGTGGCGGCTGAGTAGCCCGCTGCGGTGGTGAGCGCGTCCCCCTCCGGCGCTGTCGACCGCCGCGCGGTGCTCCCGCGCCAGCACGGCGCGTGGGCCATGCTCGCGACACCGCTGCTCCTCGGCATCGCCGCCAGCCAGCCGGCCTCGTGGCAGGCCGTCGTGGCCGTGGCCGCGGTCTCGGGCTTCCTCACCTCCGCGACCGTCCAGGCCTGGCTTCGCGCACGTCGGTCGCCGGCCTACCACCGGCTCCTCCTCGTCTTCGGGGCCACCTTCGGGGTGAGCGCGCTCGCGCTGGTCGCGGCGTGGCCGGCGCTGCTGCTCACGCTGGTGGTGCTGCTGCCCGCGACGGCGGTCACCCTCGGCGGCGCGAAGCCGGGCACCCCGAGGGATCTTGCGAACAGCCTCGCCCAGGTGGCCCAGGCGGTCGTGCTCGTGCCCGCCGCCGCATGGGTCTCGGGTGCCTGGGATGCCGGGGCGGTCTCGGCGATGACGGTGGTGGCAGCCGCGTTCCTCGTGGGCGAGGTGCTCATCGTCCGGTCCGTCCTGCGCGAGCGCGGCAACGCCCGGTTCGCCGCCCTCTCGCTCGGCTACCACGCCGTCCTCGTCATCGCGGCGCTGGTCGCGCTGCCCTCGGCCTACGCCCTCCTGGCCCTGCTCCTGCTGGGACGCGCCGCACTCCTCCCGCCGCTCCAGTCGCGTTGGGCGACGACCTCGCACCCGCTGCGACCGATCCACGTGGGCCTGCTCGAGCTTGCGTGCTCGATCGGGCTCGTGGTCGTCGCCTTCGCGGTCCCGCTCTGAGCGAGGACGCGCGCCAGACCATCCCGTGAGCTCACCGCGTAGGTCCACGCGCCGTACACCAGCAGGATGTTGTCTAGGTCGAACAGAAACGCGATCGGGGCCTTGTCGCCGGTCACTCGACGCCCGCAGGCGTGTGCCAGGATTCGCTCGCTCCCAGCAGCTCGTCGGCCGCCGCAGGTCCCCACGTGCCTGGTCGATAGGTCAAGACCGCGTCGTGATGCTGCAGCGCCGGCTCGACGATGCGCCAGCACTCCTCGACGCCGTCCTGGCGGGCGAAGAGCGCGGGTCGCCCGTGGAGGGCGTCGTAGAGCAGCCGTTCGTAGGCCTCGGGCTGCGCACCCAGCTCGTCGTGATAGGCGAACGA
>JASFQX010000332.1:0-3606 GCA_050115215.1 Chloroflexota bacterium | reverse complement strand
ATCCCCAGTCCCATGGCCTGCGAGGGCGACTTGATGCGGACCTGCTGGCCGTTGACCAGGATCTCTCCCGAGTCCGGCTTGAGGATGCCGAAGATGCACTGCGCGGTCTCGCTGCGGCCCGAGCCGACCAGGCCGGCCACCCCCACGATCTCGCCGCTGCGGACGGTGAAGCTGACGTCCTCGGTCTGGGGATGTCGGTTGAGGTTCCGTACCTCCAGCACCGGATCGCCGATCTCGCTGGGCAGCTTGGGAAAGAGATCGGTGATGGTGCGGCCGACCATCATGCGGATGAGGTCGTCCTCGTCGGTCTCGCTCACCGGCTTGGAGTCGACGAACTTGCCGTCGCGCAGGACGGTGACCTGATCGGCCAGCTGGAAGACCTCGATGAGGCGGTGGCTGATGTAGATGACCGCCACGCCGCGCTCCTTGAGCAGGCGCACGATGCGGAAGAGCTGGTCGACATCGGCTTCGGTCAGCGCGGCCGAGGGCTCGTCCATGATGAGCACCTTGGCGTCGAGCGAGAGCGCCTTGGCGATCTCGACGCGCTGGCGGTTGCCTACGTTGAGCGTGCCCACCTTGCGCCGCACGTCGAGGTCGCGGATCTCCAGCGAGTCGAGGATCTCCTCCGAGCGGCGGTTCATCTCGCCCCAGTCGATGACTTCGGTCGGCCCCGCCTTGCGCATGGGGGCGTGGCCCATGAAGATGTTCTCGGCCACGGTCAGCTCGGGGTAGAGGCTGAGCTCCTGGTACATGGTGGCGATGCCCGCGTCCTGGGCGTCGTGCGGGCTGTCGAAGCGCACGACCTCGCCGTTCATGCGGATGGTGCCGCTATCAGGATGGTGGACACCGGAGATGACCTTGATGAGGGTGGACTTGCCGGCTCCGTTCTCGCCCACGAGCGCGTGGATCTGTCCCGCGTCGGTGGAGAAGTGGACGTCCTCAAGCGCCTTCACGCCCGGGAACGACTTGCTGATGTTGCTCAGCTCGAGCAGCGCTGTCATGCCCTCGCGTCCTACTCCTCCATCGACGACAGGGCGTCACACGTGAACGTGTTCACGGCCGCCGCCTCCTCCTCGCTACCTTACCAGTGCCCGATGTCCCGGACGGGATGTGCAAACCTGTGCGGTCATCCGTATGACCCGAGCAGCGCCAGCTCCGCCGCCTTGGTCCAGCGACCGTCCTCCAGGGCCGCCGCCACTTCCGGCATGCGTTCGGGCATGTCGGCCAGGGTCACCAGGCCCAGCTGCGTCAGCTGGGGGTAGATCACGATCTTGCCGCCCGAGGTGCGCGCCCTGACCGCCTCCAGCGCATCGGCCACACCCTGCATGCCGCTAACGGCGTAGACGCTGATGTTGGTGTCCAGCGTGCCTGCCTCCAGGCGCGCCAGGACCGCCTTCATGTCGCTGATCATCGAGCCGCTGGTTCCAAGGATGTAGACGTGGCGTTCGAGCATCGTGTCCAGGTTCAGGGGCACGGTGGTGCCGACCGCGAAGCCGGCGAAGAAGTCGATGATGGCGCCCTCGCCGGCCAGGTCCACGGTCCCGGCCGCGATCGCGGGGACCGGGACCATGCAGCCGATACGGGTGAAGCTGCCTTCGACCTCGCGCTCCCGGCTGTCGACCGCCTCGAGGGCCAGGCCGTGCGCCTCCGCCAGGGGTGCCGCCACGCTCGCGAGGTGGGCCAGGCGGTCGGGGTCGATGTCCACCGCGGTCACCGACACGCCCTCGACACCCATCGAGAGGGCGCGGACGACGTGCATGAAGCCCATGGGCCCGGCCGCGCCGATGACGCCGACCCGCTCACGCGGCCGCAGCTCGCCGGTGGCAGGGACCCACGCGTAGCCCTCGGCCGCGGAGGTGCCGATCGTGCCCACCCAGCGGGTGAGGTCGTAGTGGACGCGGCCCACGTCGATCTCGACCGGCCGTCCCAGCCGCTCGCCGCCGAGCACGATGTCGATGACGCCCTGGAGGGCCAGCAGCGTCTGCAGCGCCTCCACGCGCTCGGCCTCGGCGCCGAAGTAGATGATGTCGTCGAAGGTGCCGGGGTCGAGCGAGCCGACGTCATCGGCGAAGCGGATGGGCAGCCCGATGCTGCCGGCGATGGTGTCGAGCACGACGCGGTCGGCCGGCTCCGCCACGACGGCCACGAGCTCGCCCGGGGTGGAGGCGCTGATCAGCGCTTCGACCCCCGCGGCGGTGTGCCCGGCATCGATCACCACCAGGGTCCGCCCGCCGGCCTTGAGCGTGTTCCGCTCCTCGGTGGCATAGGCGCGCTCGACGCAGGCCCACGGCTCCAGCAGCCCCACGGCCGAGGCGCTGGGCTCGTCGCTGACGGGGATGAGGAAACGCTCCTGCGTCTCGGGGTCGATGATGACGCGCTCGTCCATGAGCACGTACTGCTGCAGCGCGCCCTCGAAGTTGTAGCCGAAGGAGGCGTTGGAAGCGGCCGTGAGCATGTGCCGGTAGTCGGTCTGGACCAGGGCCCGATCGCCGACCTGGTGCCGCTTGACCTCCGGGCCGACCGCCACCACGCGGGCGCAGGCCTCGTGGCCGGGCACGGTCGGGGCGTCGCCGGGCGCATAGCTGGGGATGGTCGCCAGCGCGTCGGGGCTGAGGAACGTGAGCACCTCGCTCTTGCGCGGGTGGCTGGCGAAAGCGTGCATCAGCTTGGTGTCGCTGAAGCAGATGCCCGTGGCCTCGACGCGGCACAGGATCTGGGTCGGACCCGGCACCGGCACCGGCTTGGCCGGGTTCAGCTCGATGGTGTCCACGGCCACCAGCTGGGCGGCGACCTGGGTCTCCGGGATCTCGCTCACGACAGCATCACCTGGCCTCCGGTGACCGGCAGGGCCTGTCCGGTCTCGTACTGCTGGGCGACGAGATAGAGGATGGCCTCGACCACGTCGTCGGGGGTGCAGCCACGGCCCATGGGGACCTTGGCCTCGTAGGCGGCGCGCACGTCCTCGATGGTGGTGGCACCGGGGATCTTGCCCTCACGCAGGTACTGCACGAAGAGCCCGTTCTCTGGGTCGGACCACAGCGGGCCCTCGTAGTAGTTGCCGGGGCAGACGGCGTTGACCTTGATGCCGTCGTCGATGAGCTCGAGCGCGAACGACTGGGTCAGGCCCACCCCGCCGAACTTCGAGCCGGCATAGGCCGAGTTGCGCTTGGAGCCCACGAGCCCGGACTTGGAGTTGACCTCCACGATGTCGCTCAGGTAGTCGGGCCGGGCGGCGTGCTGGGCGGCGAGGACCGGTGCCACCGCGCGGACACCCAGGAAGTAGCCGCGGTAGTTGACCTCGGTCACGAAGTCGAAGTCGGCCACCGGCTGCTCGGTCACGCCCCCGGCGCGCAGGACGCCCGCGTTGCTGACGAAGAGGTCGAGGCCACCATAGCGCTCGACCGCGGCCCGGACCGCGGCCCGGACCGAGGCTTCGTCGGTCACGTTCAGGGCCACCGACCAGGCGCGCCCTGCGCCGTGCTCGGCCTCGATGGCGGCGGCCTCCTGCGCGGCCCGCTCCGCCTGCAGGTCGGCCAGCACGACCGTGCCACCTTCGCGAGCCAGGCCCTGGGCGATGCCCAGGCCGAAGCCCTGCGCGGCGCCGGT
>JASFQX010000331.1:0-3610 GCA_050115215.1 Chloroflexota bacterium | reverse complement strand
GTCTCGGCCAGCGCGATCGTCCGAGCGCACACCATCACCGGATCGTGACCTGTGCACACCCGCCGTCCTCGATCACCAGATGCGCGGCGCGAGCCTCCATCGGACCCGGTCCGCATAGCCGACGTAGCCGGTCAGGTGCGCGCAAAGGTAGCGGTCCTCACGCGCGGTCCGAACGACCGTGATGGCGATCAGCAGAGCCATGATGGGCACCGACCACCAGGAGCCGAGTACCGCCGGCAGGCCGACGTAGAAGAGGATGGCGCCGACATAGCCGGGATGCCGCACGACCGCGTAGGGTCCGTCGGTGGCGACCTCGTGGCCGCGATCGGACTGGATGCGCACGACGGGGCCGAAGTAGCGGTTGGCCAGCATGGCCGAGACCGTGACGGCGATGCCCGCGACCGCGAGGGCAACGCCGGCGATGGCCACGAGGAGGGTGGCCTCGGGCAGGCCCTGCAGGCGAACCTCGAGCCCGGCGATCTGCATGGCCACGAAGGGCCCGTAGGCCATGCCCACGGCGAGCGGGATGTCGCCGCGCTCGACGTCCTCACCCAGGCCCGACCGCTCGAGCAGCAGGTCCGGATGCCTCCGCCCGACGATGAGCCACTGCACCGCCAGGCTGCCCACCTGGATCGCGGTCACGAGCCAGCCGCCGAGCCAGTCGAGTCGTCCGGCGAGCAGGAACATCAGAGCGACCGAGACGGCGACGAACGTGATCTGGCGCAGGGCATAGCGTCGAAGACGAGGGTTCATCTGCCGAGGCTGAACGACTCGGTCGAACAGCACCAGTGCTGGACAGCCCGGCGCCGTGTGCCGGTGGGCGCCACGCGAGGCGAACGCTACGAGCGCCGCCCACACCATTGCGGCATCGTGACTGACTGCTGTATGGCTTGTGACTGCTACGGGTAACCTGCAGGCCGATGCCGAGGAGGAGCGACCAGCGCCATGGCCCGACCTGAAGGTCCGAAGCCCGGAGATTGGGTGACCCTCGTGCGGCTGCCGCCGTGGGCCCAAGGCCTCCCGGAGCCCAGCGGCAGGGTGTTCAGGGCGTGCCTTGGGCGCACGTACGAGGTCAGTGAGGTCGACGAGCACGGCCTCCTCGTGCTGGACGTCAGCGTGGATATCGATGCTCGGTTCGTGGGCTCCCACCATGACATCCGCGTCGAGCCGGGCTACGTCCACACCGCTTCGCGTCCTGAGCCGTGACCGAGGACGGCCCTTCGCCGCCGCCCACCTCCGCTCTGGCCTGATCGTGGTGGTCGGGGAGCGGTCATCGTGGACATCGGGCGGAGAACTTGAGTAGCGGCAGGCGATGACGCACGGCCCGTGGATCATGGCCGCCTGGACCGCGCCGAGCCACTGGCGAACCCGGCCCGCACGAGTGAGCCCTGCACGGCTACATCATCGAAGGCGAGCTGCCGCCAGACCCCGAGCCGTACGTAGCCGAGCAACCGTGCTGCGTCGCGCCGGCTGTCCACGAGGTCCGTCCTGCGAGGGGCGCGCCTCACCTGATGTCGGAGAGGGTTCACGGCGGCAGCCAACCCGACCACCACCCGCCCAGTCCCGGTCGCCCACCACGCTCATCGCCGCGAGCCTTCGTGACCTCCGCCTCTTGTCCTGGCACTACCCCTGTAGCCTCATGAACCGGAGCGGGAGGCACCGACGCGCGGCCCGTGTACGTTGGCCGCCTTGGCCCGCGCCGAGCCACTGGCGAACCCGGCCCGCGCAAGTAAAGGGGGAGGTCATGCGTACGATGCGAGTGTCCCTGGTCGGGACGGTCATCCTGGCGCTGCTCGGCGCGCAGGGTCTGGCGGTGGCAGCGCAGGACGACCAGAGGGATCGGGCGTACGTGACCGGCTCCATCACCTGGGTCAGCGGCACCGGGACCGGGACGCCGTCGGACATCGATGAAGGAGTGCTCGACTCCGGGGTACGTTTCACCGACCAGTGGGAGGCGAGTGACCCACGCCTCAGCGGTACGTCCACCTACACGGGCAACTGGGCGCACTACGGAGTCGGACAGGCGGGCTTCTCGGTCTTGGCAAATACCCGCGTCGTCGAGAACGACAAGGGCCGATGGGTCGGGACGTCGACGGGGTTCGTCGGTCGCGACAACAACACCGACGCGGTCATCCTGCGCGGCGAGGACGCGTACGAAGGGCTGACGGCCTATGTCGTCATCGACTTGAAGGTCGAGCCCTTCGAGTTCGTCGCGGGCATCTTCCCCGGCGAGATGCCGCCGTTCCCCGAGCCACCCGCCGACTGACCCCATCGCGCCGCCTCGGCTGCCTGCGGCGTCAGCGCGGCCAGCGCCCCGCCCGTAGCTCACCCAGGCAGCCCGGCGGCGTGGCGTGGCGGACAGCGGCCCAGGCGGCAGTGACTTCGGCATCGGTGCTGGGGCCAGGGTAGCGGGCTGGCCGTGCCAGCTCGGGCAGCGTAGACGGGTCAGCAGCCCAAGATGGAACAGAAAGGCGACTAGGCGACTCATCTATATCGGAGGCGCGGGGGGTTTGAGCAATCGCGCTTCCCGACAGGGGGGAGGAGGAATGCTTCATATGAAGAAGCGATCGCTAGCCGTGTTCATCCTGATCGTCGGCCTGATCACGGCGCTGTCCGCGCCCGCGGCCGCGGCGACGACCCGGATCTCGGGCGTGGGCACCTTCGACAGCGCAGGCGTGTGCCCGGGCCCTCCGGCCGGGTACGGCGACTTCACCGACTTCACCATCGTGATGACGGGAAGCCTAGAGGGCTGCTGGTACACGAAGGTCCTCACCTCGAAGGAGACCCCGAGCGGGGTGTACCTGGAGACCGGTGAGGAGGTCTTCGTCGGGCGCCTCGATGGCGGCCCCCAGGGGACCTTCACGACGACCTACCGGTTCGAGTCGAAGTTTGCTCCGGACGGATCGGAGATCCATGGACGCTGCCAGCACCCCCTTGCGGCGGGCAGCGGTACCGGCGGGTTCGCGGGTGCCACCGGACGGGTGGACTTCAAGGACGACGTGGTCACCGGAGAGCTCTTCTACCGGGGTCACATCAAGCTCGGCTGATCGGTCGTTCACGGCCAGCCATCCCGTTCCGCCGTCAACCCGGTCTTTGGGAGATGCCCCTGGCTGGGTAGCGGCGCGGTTGACAGGCCACTCCTCGCGCGTGGCCCCGCCGTCAAGGCGTCGATCGCCGCCGTGCTGCAACCACGCCGGTCGAGGTCTGTGGGCTGATGGCCGCAGGAATCGAGCGAGGCCCGTCCCGCGAGGGGCGGGCCTCTCCTCGTAGCGAAGAGGGTTCGCGGCACCCGCCAAATCAGACCACCACCTACCCATTCCCGACCACCCGCCACGTTCAGCGCCGCGAACCACACCCCCTGTCCGTCGATGACCGCGTCGGCAGGCGGGCGTCAGCGTGATGGTGCTTGCCATCGCCAACCGCCAGAACCTCGCGGGCCAGACACGCATGTGACGACAAGCTCGAGGGCATGGTTCCGGCCCTCTGCGGCTCGTCGAGCAAGCACGATCCGGCCCGATACTTCATCCGCGCGGCCGGCCACTCGGCTCGCCACAGGTTCCGACCCATCAACGCGTTGGTGAACCAGGCGCCGGGAGCACGGCGCCTCCGC
>JASFQX010000330.1:0-3613 GCA_050115215.1 Chloroflexota bacterium | reverse complement strand
CACGTCCATGCGATAGCGCATGTCGTCGACGATGGCCTTGGCCGTGCGCGTGGCGTGCTTGATGACGTAGCGGCCGCCCGGTCGCAGCGGCTCGTCGGTCATCCAGCAGACCATGGCCTCGAAGTCGTTGGTGATGTCGGGCTGGTTGTGCGGCCGGCAGATGAGGTCGCCACGGGCGACGTCCACGTCGTCCTCCAGCTGCATGATCACCGACAGCGGCGGCGACGCCACCTCCAGCTCGCCGTCGAAGGTGCGGATCTCCTTGACCGTCGACTTCTTGCCCGACGGCAGCACGATGATCTCGTCACCCTTCTTGAAGGTGCCCGAGGCGACCTGACCGGCGTACCCCCGGAAGTCGTGGTGCTCGTCGCTCTGGGGTCGGACCACCCACTGCACCGGGAAGCGGACGTCGATGAGGTTGACGTCGGAGCCGATGTAGACATGCTCGAGGTGGTACAGCAACGACGGCCCCTGGTACCAGGGCATGGCCAGCGAGCGCTGGACGACGTTATCCCCGTGAAGGGCGCTGATGGGGATGAACTGGATGTCGTGAACGTCGAGCTTGGCGGCCCAGTCCTTGAACTCATCGACGATGCGGTCGAAGACGGCCTCGTCGTAGCCAACCAGGTCCATCTTGTTGACGGCCACGACGATGTGCGGGATGCCCAGGAGGGCGGCGATGAAGGCGTGGCGGTGGGACTGCTCGAGGACGCCGTTGCGGGCGTCGATGAGCACGATGGCCAGGTCCGCGGTGGAGGCGCCGGTGACCATGTTGCGCGTGTACTGCACGTGGCCGGGCGTGTCCGCGATGATGAACTTGCGGCGGGGCGTGGCGAAGTAGCGGTAGGCCACGTCGATGGTGATGCCCTGCTCGCGCTCGGCGCGGAGGCCGTCCGTCAGGAGGGCCAGATCGACCTGGTGGTTGCCACGCGCCTGGCTGGTGCGCTCGATGGCCTGCAGCTGGTCCTCGAAGATGCCCTTCGAGTCGTAGAGCAGGCGCCCGATGAGCGTCGACTTGCCGTCATCGACGGAGCCGGCGGTGGAGAAGCGAAGCAGATCCATGGCTAGAAGTAGCCCTCCTTCTTGCGATCCTCCATAGCCGTCTCGCTGAAGGAGTCGTCGGCGCGGGTGGCGCCGCGCTCGGTGATCCGAGCAGCAGCGGTCTCGTTGATGATGGCCTCGAGCGTGTCGGCGTCGGAGTTGACCGCGCCGGTGCAGGTCATGTCGCCGACGGTGCGGTAGCGCACGACCATGCGCTCCACGGTCTCGTCCGGGCCCGGCTGCAGGAAGGGGCCGATGGAAAGCCACATGCCGTCGCGGCGGAAGACCTCGCGTTCGTGGGCGTAGTAGATCGGGGGCACCTCGATACCCTCACGTTCGATGTACTGCCACACGTCCATCTCGGTCCAGTTGGAGATGGGGAACACGCGCATGTGCTGACCCTGGCGGATGCGACCGTTGTAGAGCGACCACAGCTCGGGGCGCTGGCTGCGCGGCTCCCACTGGCCGAACTCGTCGCGCAGGCTGAAGACGCGCTCCTTGGCGCGGGCCTTCTCCTCGTCGCGGCGGGCGCCACCGAAGACGGCATCGAAGCGGTGCTCCTGGATGGCGTCGAGCAGCGTCGTCGTCTGCAGGCGGTTGCGCGACGGGTTGCCGGGCTCCTCACGCACGCGACCCCTGTCGATCGATTCCTGCACCGAGGCCACGATCAGCCGCTCGCCCAGCTCCTCGACCCGGCGGTCGCGGAACGCGAGCACCTCGGGGAAGTTGTGCCCGGTGTCGATGTGCATGATCGGGAAGGGGAACTTGGCGGGACGGAAGGCTTTCTCGGCGATGCGCAGCAGGACGATGGAGTCCTTGCCGCCGGAGAACAGCAGGACGGGCCGTTCGAACTCGGCCGCGACCTCGCGCATGATGAAGATGGACTCGGCTTCTAGGGCGTCCAGGTGGGTGGCCCGGTGGCGCACGGTACGCTCGCCCGCAGGTCTCGTTTCGATCATCTTGTGGGGGTCGACCTCTGCTTCACGGAACGCGACGACGTCTCGCCGCTATGCTACCCTTTCCCGACCGAAGTGATAGACATTATCGGGATAATCAGGTATGTGGGAGTATACCCACTTCTCCGGAAGCCGCGCAGGCGCGGCCAGATGAAGCGGGAGTGACGCAGGGAACCGTGACCGAGACGACGTCGACGGAGCCGATCGCCAACAGGGTCGGCACCGATGAAGGACCGGCCATACCGCACGAGACCGGCAAGCCGGCCCAGCTACCCGGGATCTGGGAGAAGGAGCCCAAGTGGGTCCGCGCCGTCCGCTACAGGATCAACGTCGGCCCGCGCCAGTTCGCAGCCACGGTGGTCGCCTCCGTCATCGCCATCGCCGTGCTGGCCGTCTCGCTCTACCTCGTGCCCAGCGAAGAGGCCGATCTCATCCTCGGGGCCTGGCTGGTGGGCCTGGTGGCCGGAGCTGCCCTCACCTCGGTCGGGGTCTACGGTGGCGTGCTCGTGCCTGGCCTGCTGCTGCTCGGGGTACACCCGCTGTTCGCCGCTCCCCTCTCGCTCTTCCTGCAGGTGCTGATCGTGCCCTTCGGCGCGAGCGCCCACGTCCGCCTGGGCAACGTCTCGCGGCCTATCGTGGTGCCGCTCGTCGCCGGCGGCATCCTCGGCGCCGTGATGGGACCGGTCCTGGCCTCCTTCTTCGAGGCCGACACCATCCGCATCGCGGTGGAGCTGCTCATCATCCTCAGCGCCATCCTGCTGCTGGTCAGCTTGCCGCTGAAGCAGATGCAGGTCTCGCGTGAGCCGGGCGACGAGCCGGCCGCCCGCATCGGCGCCATCGGCACGGTCTCGGGCATGGCCAGCGGCATCTCCGGGGCAGGCTGGGGGCCGATGGGGGTGACGCTGCTGATCCTCTCGCGGCTGGAGCCGCGCGTCGCGGTCGGCTCGTCGGTCTTCGGGCGCATCTTCATGGCCGCCGCCGCCGTCGTCAGCGCGCTCATCCTGCTGGCCACCCGGTCGGGCCACTACGACGAGGTCGTGCCCCAGTGGGAGCTGGTGCCGGCCATCCTGGCCGCCTCCCTCGCCACCATGCTGCCCGGCGCGATCATGACCTCGCGCCTGGGCCGCACGCGGATGTCGGTGCTCATCGCCACGGTTTCGATCGCGCTCGCTTCGGCCGCGCTCGTCGTGGGGCTGCAGTAGCGGCCCCGGGGCCCCGGACGCGCGGGTCCGGGGGTTCGCCAGTCCATGGGTGCGTACCGGCGCCGAGCCGATGATCCCGGCGCCGGTACGCATGTCCACGGCGGTCGAATGCGACGACGACCCGATGGCGACTACGACTTGAGATCGATGTAGACCTGTGCCTTGCGCGTCTTGGCCGTGCCCGTCCAGGCCGGCACCCGCACGCGGAAGCAACCGTCGGCCGTGGTCGAGATGAGCACCCGCGCGGAGCTGCGCCCGGCGGGGAAGACCGAGAACTCCTTGATGGTTCGCAGGCCGCTGGGACGGTAGCCGCGCAGACCGAGGTTGTTGCGGAAGCCGTCGGCAAGGTGCACCACGACCGTGCTCCTGCCGGCCGCCGGTGGGCGCACGCCGGGCACGAGGCGACTCACGCGT
>JASFQX010000329.1:0-3623 GCA_050115215.1 Chloroflexota bacterium | reverse complement strand
ACGCGACCCAGCAGACGCTGCTGACCGCCTGGCAGCAGCTGCCGCGCCTGCGCGACCCCGACCGCTTCGAGGCCTCGACCTGCCGCATCCTCGTGCGCAACTGCCGGCGCGAGGGCCGCAGGGCGACGCGCTGGATGCCGGCATCCATCGAGCGCCCCGGCCCGGAGCCGGCGATCGCCGACGACAGCGCGACCGTCATCGCCCGCGACCGCATCGAGCGCGCCTTCCGGCAGCTGAACCTCGACCAACGGCTGGTGGTCGTGCTCAGCTACTACCTCGATCTGCCACCGGCGGTCATCGCCGATCATCTCGACATCCCGGTCGGCACCGTCCATTCGCGACTGCATCGCGCGCTGCGCGTGATGCACGCGGCCATCGACGCCGATGAACGAGGGGTCTCGGCATCGGCCACCCCGCCCACACCAGTCCGACAGGAGGCCACGCGATGAATCACGTGACCGACGAACGCACCGACCGACCGCTTGACCGCGACCTCCACGACTGGCTCGAACGTTCTATCGAGGAGCTCCCCGATAGCTCGGAGCTGCCCCCCGCCATCCGTGCCGCTGTCCTGCGTCGACTGCCCGGCACGCCCCAGCGCCGGCGCTGGTGGCCATTCAGGTGGTTCCCTTTCGGGTCCGGCGCGACGCGTAGCGCCGACCGCGAGGAGCCACACCATGAAGGGAGACCAGGACCCATGTTCAGCGCAACCCGAGTCGCCGCTGGTGTCGCCATCCTCGCGCTAGCCGGCTCCCTGGCCCTGGTGGCGAATCCGGTCGGCGACCGTTCCGTCGCTCCCGGCGCCGAGGCCACTCCGATCGACCCCGATGCCTTTGGTGGCTTCACCGGCAGCATGTCGTGCGAGGAGGGTGAGTATGGAACCGCCACCTGGACCGAATGGGGTTCGATCGTGGAAGGCGAGACTTACCCACGGTGCGATGTGGAGGTCAGTGATCCTCGCTTCAGCGGCAACAACTACTCAGTGCACGACTACTACAAGTACGGGGGCCTGCCGACGTGGGGCGTACGCTCCAACAGTTCAGTCATCACGAACGAAGGCGGCTCCTGGGTGGGCGAACAAGGCTGGGGCTATCAGCACCCCGAGCATGGTGCGATGCGCTACACCGGCATCTATCGTGGGACCGGCGAGTACGAGGGCCTGACAGCGCTCATGATCCTCACCCAGGATTCGTTCGGGTTGAGAATGGACGTGGAGGGCGTCATCCTCCCAGGCGACTTGCCACCTGTCCCGGAGCCTGCTGTCGAGAAGGCGCTGGCGATGCAGGAGAGCCTAGCCTCCGACTGACAGCAGCAGCGCAGCGAGCAGCGTCGTCCTGGGGACGATGCTGCTCTTCTCGACGTACTCGAATGGCGAGTGGTCGTTGCCGCCGACCGGGCCCAGGCCGTCGAGCGTGGGCACGCCCGTGCCGGCCGTCGTGTTGGCATCCGAACCACCGCCGGTCTCGGCATCCCGCAACTCGAAGCCGAGCCGGGCCGCGATCTGCCCGGCTGCGTCCACCAGCTTCGCCGAGTACGCGGTCTTCTCCATCGGGCGCGAGTGGGCCAGTTGCACGACCTCGGTCGTGACGTCGGGCACGGTCGAGGACTCGAGGATCTCGCGGATGGCCGCCTCCGCCTCGTCCTGCTCGGCCCGCTGCCGGGCACGCATGTCGAGGGTGATGACGCATTCCTCGGCCACGATGTTCGGGCGCGTGCCCCCTCGTATCTCACCCACGTTGACGGTCACCCCGGGCCAGCGGCCGTTCAGCGCATGCAGGGCGACCGTCTTGTGGGCCGCCTCCAGCGTCGCGCTCCGCCCCCTCTCCGGCTCCACCCCGGCATGGGCGGAGCGGCCGTGGATCGTGGCCCGAAGGTGCATCATGCCCTTGCGCGCCGACACGATGTCCCCGTTCTCCCGCGCCGCCTCCATGACGAAGGCAGCCTCAGCCGTCCGGGCCAGCTCGGTGATGATGGGCGTGCTCACGGGCGAGCCGATCTCCTCGTCAGGGTTGACCACGTAGACGAGCTCGCCGACCGGCAGCCAGTCGTCGTCGACACCGACGGCCCGCAGCGCCTCGAGGGCATAGAGCCCCACCAGCAGTCCCGACTTCATGTCGCTGACACCCGGTCCGAGGATGCGGTCGCCGTCGATCTCGAAGGGCCGCCGGGCAAGATAGCCGGGCTCGAAGACGGTGTCGGCGTGGCCGATGAGCAGGATCCGCGGGCTGAGTGGGCCGGCCGGGCCGGAGCGATCCCGTCGGAGCGTGGCCACCACCGTGTCGCCGAGGGTCTCGTGGGCGTGACGCTCGATCGTGGCCCCGAGCCCGGTCAGACGCGCGGTCATCCAGGCCGCAACCTCGTCGACGCCGGCCTTCGCATACGAGCCGGACTCGATGTTGACGATCGACTCGAGGTCACGCAGGAAGTCGGGCAGGCGGTGCACGACCTCGTCGCGCAGCCGCTCCAGCATCTCGGTCGTCGGGCTCGCTGCCATCGCGCACGAGTCTATGGCCTGCAGCGGGCGGCGGTACGATTCTCGGGATGCGCCATCACAGCCCGCTGCAGGAAAGGACGCGGATCGCCGCCATCGTCATCCTCGTCGCCTGTGGGGCCGCCATCGCCGTCTGGCTCGTGGCTCGCGGTGATCTGGTCGGCGCGGACGCGCGGGCCTACTGGGGCGGCGTCCGGCTCTGGCTCAGCGGCGGGGACCCGCTGAATCCGCCACCGCCGTACATGCCCTACGTCTACTGGCCCTGGTCGCTGCCGCTGTTCACGCCGTGGGCGGCGCTGCCATGGGAGACGGCCTGGTTCGTGTACCGGGTGCTCAACATCCTGCTCTTCCTGTGGAGCGCAGCCTGGGCCTACAAGCAGCACCCCATGGCCACGGCGCTGGTGATCGCCATCGTGCTCATCCCCCTGGCGGCTACCCTCGATACCGGCAACATCACGCTGCTCTGCGCGCTGGGCGTCTGGGCCGCCCACTTCGTGGGTCCCCGCCTGGGCGGCTTCCTGTGGGCCCTCGCCGCGGCGCTGAAGTGGTTCCCGGCGCTGCTCTTCCTGATCCTGCCGCCCCGGGCGCGGCTGTGGGGCATCACCTGGGCTTCGCTCTTCGTGGTCCTGACTCTGGCCGTCTGGCCGGAGGCGGTGCGCCAGCTCGAGCTGGTCATCAACTTCCCGCGGCCGATCCGCCTCGACTACGTCCTGCTGCTGTGGGCGGCCGTGCCCTGGATCTGGGCCCATCCGCGCTGGTTCGAGTGGCGGACATGGCCTGAGCAGGTTCGCGAGAACCGCCATGTCGTCGCCCACGCCGTCATGACCTGGTGGCGGTCGCCGCGGCGCCTCGCGACGGCCTGGGCTGCGGGACTGCGCCACGGTCGCCACTTCCTGGGGCTCGGCGAGCTCGACGGACCGGCGGCCGGGCTCAGTCAGGCACCAGCACCGGAGCGGCAGCCGGGCTAGCCGGTCACCGCTGGTGGCCGGGCGCACCGCCGAGGGACGAGCCGGGCCGTCCAGCCCTTGACAGCCGCCCGGCACGCGCGACGCTGGATACGGACGAAAGATGGTGTGTGAAGGGACCTCCTCGGCTCAAGCGCAAGCTAGTGCGCAAACAGGAGCTCGAGGAG
>JASFQX010000328.1:0-3630 GCA_050115215.1 Chloroflexota bacterium | reverse complement strand
AGTCTTCACTGGTGATGCCGCCGCTCACGACCGTGCGCCAGCCCCTGCAGGAGATGGGTGCGACGGCGGTACGGCTGCTGCGCCGGTTGATGGACGAGCCGGACGCGACACCTCGCCGAACCGAGCTGCTGACCGAGCTCATCGTGCGCGAGTCGTCGGGTCGGCCCCCGAAGTCCCGCTAGGCGTCCGCTTCCAGCCCGTTGCGGGCGATGACATCGCGGTACCACCAGGCACTGTCGCGAGGCGTGCGCTCGAGCGTGTCGTAGTCGATGTGCACGAGGCCAAAGCGCTTGTGATAGCCGTATGACCACTCGAAGTTGTCGATCAGCGACCACTGGAAGTAGCCGCGTACGTCAACGCCAGCATCGATGGCCGCGTGCAGTGACCGCAGGTGCGCCTCGAGGTAGGCGATCCGACGGGGATCGTGGCAGACCCCGTCGACGACCGGGTCATCGTAGGCACAGCCGTTCTCGGTGATGTAGACAGGCGGCAGATCCGGGTACCTGTCTCGCAGCCCCACCAGCAGCGCGCGAAGACCGTCGGGCGTGATGGGCCAGCCCATGTCGGTGTGCTCGTCGCCGGGCGCCAGCCTGACGGCATCGTGCATTCCCGGCGTCGCGGCCCACGCGCCACCGGGCTGTGCGCACAGGTGCTCGTCGTTGTAGTAGTTGATGCCCAGCCAGTCGAGGGGCTGGCCGATGACGTCGAGGTCCCCCTCCGCTAGCGGCAGCCCACCGAAGGCGGCGAGGTCTTCCAGCGCGTCCTCGGGGTAGCGGCCACGGAGCGCGGGCTCGGTCCAGACGCGGTTGCGCAGTGCATCGAAGCGGCGAGCTGCGTCGGCCGCTGCGCCGTCGGGGTCCTCGCCCACGACGTGGATGGGCGCGAGGTTGAGCACCAGGCCGTGCCGCGGGCCCGCGTCGATCGCGCGCATGGCCTCGAGGGCCAGCCCATGGGCCAGGTTGAGGTGATGGATGGAACGCACCGCCGCGGTCGGGTCGGAGCGGCCGGGCGCATGGGAGGGGTCGGCATAGCCCACTAGCGAAGAGCACCAGGGCTCGTTGAGCGTGGCCCATAGGCCCACGCGATCGCGCAGCGCCTCGAAGACGATGGCCGCGTAGTCGGCGAAGCGGTCAGCCGTGTCGCGCGCAGGCCATCCGCCGGCGTCCTCGAGTGCCTGCGGCAGGTCCCAGTGGTAGAGCGTGAGCATGGGCGTGATGCCCCGCTCCAGCAACCGGTCCACGAGCCGCGAGTAGAAGTCGAGGCCGGGCTGGTTTGCCGGCCCCGTACCGGCGGGCTGGACGCGCGGCCAGGCCACGCTGAAGCGGTAGGACCGCAGACCCAGCACGGCCATCAGGTCCACGTCATCGGCCCAGCGGTTGTAGTGGTCGGCTGCCACGTCTCCGGTGTGGCCGTCCTGGACCAGGTTCGTGTTGTGGCACTGCGTATCCCAGATACTGGGACCGCGCCCATCCTGTCCGACAGCGCCCTCGATCTGGAAGGAGCTCGTGGCCGCACCCCAGAGGAAGCCGTCGGGGAAGCGGATGTGGCCGGCGTCAGACATGCAGGGACTCTCCGTGCGGAACCATCGCAGCGTGGCACACGGGGCGACCGCGCGCGGTCCGCCGTGGCCGGGCGGTGGACCACGGACGCCTTTCAGTCGCGGCCAAGCTGTCGTGCCAGCCGACGCCAACGGAGGTGCCGGTAGCGGAACAGCACCCGTGCCAGGACCGCGATCACGGCGGTCGGCGCCCCGGCCTCGATCTCGAGCTGGTCGGTGTAGCGACATGACCGCTCGTCGATGGGGTCGACGGTGATGGTGTGGTCCCACCTCCGCACCAGGCTTCCGTGCTCCCGCGTCTGCAGCCGGCGGGCATCGCCGTCGACCGACTCGATCCGGATGTGATGACGTCCGAGGGGGACGAATCCAAGCAACAGCAGCCGGTCCTCCAGCTCCATGCCCGCCACCCAGCGGGTCTCGGCCAGCTCAGCCGCGGGGTAGCGCAGGAGCGGTCCGGCCACGAAGCTGAACGTGGACGGGTGCAGGACGGCATCCCAGACGGCGTCGGCCGGCGCCGCCAGCGTGGAGCTTCTGACGATCATCGCTGCCCGAATCGTGCCACTCCGGGCAGAAGCCAGCCAGCTTCGAGGCACTGGTTTGCTACGATGCGCTTATCCGCCGCCAGGCGTACGGGGCTCGTCCAGCAGGCCAGATCGGTCGGCAGATGCAAGAGCCCGCGACCTGTCGGAGGAGGAGGTATAGCGGTATGGCAACTGTCACGTTCGACCATGTCTGGAAGAGGTTCGGCGAGGTCGTCGCCGTCAATGACTTCAACCTCGAGATCCAGGATGGCGAGTTCATGGTGCTCGTCGGGCCTTCGGGCTGCGGCAAGACCACGAACCTGCGCATGATCGCCGGGCTCGAGGAGATCAGCGAGGGCACGCTGACCATCGGGGATCGCGTCGTGAACCACGTGGCTCCCAAGGATCGTGACATCGCCATGGTCTTCCAGTCCTACGCGCTCTATCCGCACATGACGGTGCGCGACAACATGGCCTTCGGGCTGAAGCTGCGCAAGACACCCAAGGACGAGATCGATCGCCGGGTCAACGAGGCGGCCGCGATGCTCTCTTGCGAGGCTCTGCTCGATCGCAAGCCGCGCGAGCTGTCCGGTGGCCAGCGCCAGCGCGTCGCACTCGGTCGCGCCATCGTGCGTGAGCCGGCCGTGTACCTCATGGACGAGCCGCTTTCGAACCTCGACGCCAAGCTGCGCGTCCAGACACGCGCCGAGATCGCCCGCCTGCACCAGCGCCTGGGCACGACCACCGTGTACGTGACCCACGACCAGGTCGAGGCCATGACCATGGGCCAGCGCATCGCGGTCATGAGCGAGGCGCGTCTGCAGCAGGTCGGCTCCCCGCAGGAGCTGTACGACCATCCGGAGAACCGCTTCGTAGCCGGCTTCATCGGCAGCCCTGCCATGAACTTCCTCGATGTCGAGGTCACCGGCTCCGGTGACAGCGTCGTGCTCAAGGCCGACGGCGTCGAGATCCCGCTGCCGGATCGCTATGAGGCCGGCTTCGCCAAGTTCCAGGGCACCAAGCTCGTCGCCGGTGTTCGCCCCGAGCACCTTGATATCAAGGTCGAGGGCCCCAGCGGCACACTCACCGGCAACGCCGACGTCGTCGAGTACCTCGGCAACGAGGAGCTGATCCACTGCACCGTGGGCGGGAACGACGTCGTCGCGCTCGTCGGCAGCGAGCATCGCATCAAGCCAGGCGATGATCTGCAGCTGAAGATCGCGCTCGACATGGTCCATCTCTTCGATCCCGAGTCCACACTCGCGCTGGACAAGGAGCGCGGCGACGAGGAGATCCGCAAGGGTGGCGCGGCCCGCAAGGAGGAGCCGGCTCCGGCGACCGTCTAGCCCGCTCGCCAGTCCGCCTGGCTCCACGACACAGGGATCGCGCCCCGCCCGCCCAGGCGGGGCGCGATCGTTCAGCGCGCGTTCTCGAAGGCCATGGCCACGCTACCGCCGCCGCCCAGGCACAGCGTCGCCAGCCCGTAGCGGCGGCCTCGTCGCCGCAGCTCGTGGAGCAGTGTGGCCACGATACGGGCGCCCGAAGCGCCGA
>JASFQX010000327.1:0-3633 GCA_050115215.1 Chloroflexota bacterium | reverse complement strand
GAGGCCCAGCTGCGCTTCATGTGGGCCATGGCGGGGCAGGAATCGGCCTGGGACTACTACGCCCGGAATGCCGGGTCCGGGGCCTTCGGCAAGTACCAGATCATGCCCTTCAACTGGCCCGTGTGGGCCGAGCAGTACCTGGGCGATCGTCGGGCGGACCAGACTCCCTGGAACCAGGAGCAGGTGGCCTACGGCAAGCTGCGTGACCTGTACCGCTGGCTGGGTTCGTGGAAGCGCGTCGCCTACTGGTGGCTCACCGGCAGCTCCGAGCCTGACGAGCGGAAGTGGTCCAGCTACGCGAGGGGCTACGTCCGCAACATCATGGCCCTGCGCAAGCAGGCACCACCCGACGGCGGCACAAGGCCGCCCCGGAATCGCTCGGCGGCCGGCAAGGGGGACTGGCGTCGCTCGGCCTCCGGGCAGCGGCTGCGGCTCTCGGTCGGCGGCCGAGCCTGGCCCGAACGCGGTCGGCTCAGAGACGGACAGGTGCTCAAGGTGCGCGCAACCAGGACGACCCGCTCGGGTGTGCGCTGGCTCAAGGTCGTGACCGCTGATGGCCGCCTGGGCTGGCTCAAGCTGCTACGGACCGTGCCCGCGCACGAGCCCGCCAGGGCGGGTCGCTGGAGGGACGTGACCGACCGCGGCAGGCCCGTCGACCGCGCCCACGTCCGGCCCCGGCCCCGCTAGCGATCGCCCGACTAGCGCTAGCGGACCTCGATGACCCGATAGTGGATGTCTGCGGCCGGCGTGGATACGACGACCTCATCACCCTCCCGGTGGCCGATGAGCGCCCTGCCCACCGGAGAGGCCGCGCTGATCCTGCCGGCCGTCGGGTCCGATTCGGCAGAACCGACGATGGTCAGCTGCTCACGGGCTCCGTCGATCTCGAAGATCACGGTCGAGCCCATGGTGATGGCGCCGCCGGCTGCGGCCTCGATCACCACCGCCGTGCGCAGTCGCTGCTCGAGCTGGAGGATCCGGCCCTCGAGGAACGACTGCTCGTTGCGCGCCGCCTGGTACTCGGCGTTCTCACGCAGATCACCCAGCTCCCGGGCCGCCGCGACGCGGGCGACCACCTCCGGCCGGTCGACCGTGGTGAGCCGTTCGAGCTCCACCCGCATGGCCGCCAGGCCGTCCGCGGTGAGATGGGTGGGCGCCTCCTTCTGCGGCGTCGTGGTGCCGACGCCGTTGCCTGACCTGCCCGTGCTGGCAGGGCGGCGGGGCGTGCGGGGAGCGGCAGGCGTGGCCGAAGCCGCGCGCTTGCGGCGGCTGGCGTCCGAGCGCCTGGTGCTGGAGGTCTTGAGGGGGGTCGCATCGACCGTCAGGAGCGGGTTGGTCAGGCCGGTGTCACGGGCAGGGCCGGTGGGCGACTCGAGGTTGGCCCAGGGCAGGACCGGCGCGCCTTCCGGCAGACGCGCACGGGCCTCGGCCGGGACCGCCTCGGCGAAGGCCGCGATGACCTCGTCCTCGTACTCCTCGGGCGCATCGGTCTCGGCCCACCACAGCCGCAGCCTGGACACCGCTCGAAGCGTCTTGAGCCAGTGGCCGCCCGGGTGCGGTCGCGCATGGCCCAGCTCGGTCGCATAGAGCGAGGCCACGCGGGCGCTGAGGCTCTTGCTCGTGCGGCCGACGTACAGGAGTGACTGGCCCGGCAGCCAGAACGCGCGCAGGCGCTCGGCCAGGGTCGATTGGGTCGGTCGCTCGCCGTCCAGGCGCAGGTCGGGCACGCGTTCGAGCCAGCGACGGATCTCATCGAGATCGAGCGAAGCGGAGTCGGCGGGGGTGGGGGTCTCGACGAGGAAGATCCCGGGAGCGCGGCTGGTGGGTCTCGTGCTCCAGCGTGCAGGACCATCGACCTCGAGGCCGATGGAGCGCAGCAGGTCGGCAGCGGTGGGTGCAGGGGACATGCCCCAGAGGGTGACACAAACCGGGCGACCGCTCCTCGAGCGGCCTCGCGTTGGGTCACGCCGTTCATCGGCGATGTCGAGCATCACGGCCACGGGTGGTGGCAGTGGTCCGGGTGGTAGGAGCGGTACAGGCGTCCCGCACGTGACCCCCCGGCGGCCCCCCTACCCCGTGACATCGAGGCACATGACCCACGCCTGCAGGTCGGCCGCCTCGGCGGTGTCGTTGACCGCCCGAACGCGATACGAGGAGGGCACGGTGGGTGCCTGCGCGCCGTCCTCCACGACCGCGTTCTCGGGATCGTCGGGTCGCGCGTCGTAGACGCGTAGGGCACCGAGCTCGCCGTAGGTCGAGAAGCCGCCGCCGGTCGCGATGTCACCCTCGTCACAGGTGGCGAAGACGCCACCATCGAGGCCTCCGGGGATGCTCAGCAGGATCGATGAGCGCACGTACGCGTCGACGAACCCAGGTGTCCCCGGCACGCCTCGCGGCCCCCGCGCACCCTGCGCTCCGGCCGGCCCTTGCGGACCCGCCGGGCCCTGCGGTCCAGCCCTGCCCTGCGGTCCTCGCGCCCCCTGCGGACCCTTGGGCCCTGCCGCTCCCCGCGGTCCAGCCGGTCCTCGAGGTCCGCGCGGCCCCGCCGGCCCACGGGGTCCCTCAGGCCCCGGGGGACAGTCGCAATCCTGGGCGATCACGACGGGTGTGTACGCGAGCACCAGAGCGATCGCCGCTAGCGTCGCAGTCAATGATCTGGCGAACCGACGTCGACGGTCTCCCACGATCCGTTCCTCCTCCCGCCGGCAAGGCGCACCGCAACATGCGGCGGTCTCGGTCGCGGCAGGCTGGATAGGCCGGTGCGCACGTCCACGATGGCAGGTGGGCGCATGAGCGGTCAACCGCAGTCATCGCGTGTCCTTTGCGAGGTGCAGGGTCAGCGCCGGCCGGCCCCGTAGCCCTGGTGCTCCCGCCTGGTCTGCGCTTGCGACCGCGACGGTGTCTCGCTAGTCTGTCCTTACCGGCAGCGCCGGTGTCCGCGTCCCGCCGTCGGTGCCCACGAGAGGAGGAAGGACGCGAGGGAGGAACGCCCCGTGCACCGTGGGAGCACGGCGGTCTTCGCCGCCATCTTCGCCATCTCCGTCGCCTGGCTCCATGCCACGCCGGACCAGGCGCCGGCGCAGGCGGCGCAGCGAGAGCTGGCCGCGTCAGGTCCCATCACCGTCGACGAGCTGACCCGCGGCTTCACGCCTAGGGGCTACGGCTGGCGTGAGGGTTCGGACGGCTATGCCGGTCACCATTACTGGGCGCGGACCTCGCGTCGGGCGCACCTCGTGGGCGTCTGGCAGGTCACGCTCGAGCCCGGTCGATACCGGGTGCTGGCCTGGCTCCCCCTCCGGCATGCCACCTCCCGCAAGGCCATCTACAAGGTGAAGACCGCTGACGGTTGGGCCAAGCGGGTGCGCAACCAGTACAAGAACCGTGGCGGCTGGGTAGGTCTTGGGACACATCGCTTCGCTGGCAAGGCCGAAGTGCGGCTCCGTGACAAGACGAAGGACCCTCGCGGCACGCGTCGCCGGCTGGCCTTTGACGCGATCCGGTTCGTCCCTGTCTCAGTGCCCACGCCCGAGCCCACGCCCACGCCCGAGCCCACGCCCGAGCCCACGCCGACACCGACACCCGAGCCCACGCCCGAGCCCACGCCCGAGCCCACGCCGACACCGACACCCGAGC
>JASFQX010000326.1:0-3643 GCA_050115215.1 Chloroflexota bacterium | reverse complement strand
GATAACCAACGCGAGGGCAAGCAGGGTCAATCGCTTCATCCCATCCCCCTCCTGTCTTGCGACCGGGCCAGTGCGGCCGTCGAGCGTATCAAGGCTGCTGAGACCATCAAGCCATCCTAGGCCACGCGAGCGGAGGGTAGCCGACGAGCGGGCACTCGAACCGACGCCTGACCGCTGATCCACTCGCTGCGCTGTAGGTCTTCGCCCTGACCGGTGAAGCCATGCCCCTCTCAGGATGCGCCATACGGCTCCTGCGAGCCTCAATCCTAGCGGCGCAGGCCATGCCGCCTGCGCCATGCGCACCGCCGAGCGCCGAACTCGCCGACGACGTGAGTTCAGTCCTCGGCCAGGACAATGTGCCTGAAGCGGAAGACTAGCCGAGATAGACGCTCATGCTGATGGCATGCCGGGGCCCTCGGTGGGTTGTCCGCATCTCTCCCTTCAGTTCGCGCGGACCCTCTTTGTCCCGTTGAGTTTCAGCACCCACGGGCAGTTGGACAGAACCTTGATTCGCTCGCGCTTATTGGCTCTCGTGTAGGAAAGCTCCCAGGACCTCTGCCGCCGCGTCTTCGACCCTCGAGCGTCGAAGTTCAAGCCGAGGTTCTCTTGGCTCTGCCAGTACCCATCAGCCCAGACGTACACGTAGGACGAACATCCGTAGCCGTGTGTGTTGGTAACGGTGTACGTCAATCTCACACTGCTAGAGCCTGGAACCCTGACGAAGAAGTCGTCCGAGCCCTGCCCGCGCTTGGTGATGGACCACTTCTTCTCCTTGAACCTTGGCTTCGGCGTCGGTGAAGGCGTGGGCTGCGCAGTAGAGCTTGGATTCGGTGTCATCGACGCAGCCGGCTCGGGTAGCCGCCACATCGACCCGGGGAGTCCGACCAATTCCTCTCCTTCAGAGCTGATGAGCCAGCCGCCCGATGGCACGACACCGTCCACGTCAAGGCCGCTGGCGGATTCGATACCGTAGGCCTCCGAGAGGTTCAGCGAGGACTGGCAGGCGACGACTTCCTCGCTTGACACGCCCTCGTAGGCCTCGGCCACATCCTCGCGGGACGGGTTCTCGAGCCAGTAGGTCGCCATCAGCGCCCCAAAGGCGCGGCACCAGTCGTCTTGCGGGATCGGCTCGGCCACCACTGCCTGGGGCACCGAGATCGCTCCGGCCAGTGCAAACGCTGCGATCAACCGCATCACCATCTCCCTCCCGTTCGACTGCCTCGATGGTAGAAGGGTTGAACGCCTACAAACCGCCTATCGAGTTGGCGGTGTGTAGCCGCGCTAGGCCCCCGGTCCTTCACTGCGGCCAGCGCCCGGCCTTCAGCTCACCGAGACAGCGGGCCATCTCCTGAACACAGCGCAGCTCGGTCGGGCCCACCGCGGTCCACTCCCGCGACCGCTTGCCCACCACCGGCCGCTCGGACGGATCGAAGGCGTACATGACCACTGGTTGTACCGCTCCTCGAAGCCGGGCCGGCCGACGCACCAGCCGGCGGGCGTGTTCTCGTGGACGGCGTCCCAGGCGGCGGCGAGTTCGGGGTCAGTCATGGGGCGAGGGTAGCGGGCACCGAACCGCAGAACCCCGGAGGTAGACTCCGCTCCAGCCGTACTAGCGGTGTCGTAGGGGGTGGAGATGAGCTACGAAGGCGAGCCGCCGGTCGCGGCGCAACTCAAGCCGGGCCAGCGACAGGGCGTAATCGCCGGCGCCATCATGCAGGCGCAGCAGCGCCGAACGATGCATCCGACCGAACTTATCCGGGCGGGCTTCTGGCTGTCCATCGGATTCGTGGTCGCACAGGTGGTCATCGTGGCTGTCCTCATCGGCATCCTCGTCGTTGTCGGAGGGCTGGGATCGTAGTCCGCTCATCGACAGCGAAGTGCCCCGCCGTTTGGGCGGCCTTGAGCTCGTGGTCGGTCATGGAGCGAGGGTAGCGGGCGAGGCGTGCCAGGTCGCTCGACAAGGGGCGGAGAATCGACGTAGCGGGAAGCGAAGACGCGCGGCCCGAGCACTGGCCGCCTGGACCGCGCCGAGCTACTGGCGAACCCGGCCCGAGCATGAGAAGGGGAATGTCATGCGTACGTTGCGGCTGATGCTTGCCAGCGCGGTCATCCACGCACTGGCGGTCGGCACTGCCGGCATCGCGATCGCGCAGGATGAAGAGGACGTACCGGTCACCGCGACCCAGGTCACCGGAGAAGCGACCGGCACCCGTACCGTGTCGCCGCCTACCGGGTCCGAGGTGGATGGGGTCTGGCACGACCGTGACCTCGTCTTCGAGCACGACATCGAGTGGAGCGACCCACGGCTGCCCTCGTTGATGCGCGGCCAAGAGAACCAGAACTGGCACGTGCTTCCGGATGACAGTGGGGCCGTGACCTTCGTCACCAACATCCGCTTGGAAGGCGAGTCGGGTGCGTGGACGGGAGCGGAGTACGGGCTGGGCGAGATGTCGGATGAGGGCCTCGTCCTCCAACCCAGGATGATGCTCCTGACGGGCGAGGGCGCCTTCGAAGGCCTCTCGGCCGTGCTCCAGCGCCAGCACGAGGTCATAACCGCCGTCAGCAGCCCGGTCTTCGAGGGCTACATCTTCGAAGGTGGGTTGCCCCCGATGCCGGAGCCGTACATCGCCGAGTAACCCCATCGCGCCGCCTCGGCTGCATGCGGCGCTTGCCGCTCGGCGGAGAATCCGTGTAGCGGGAGGCGATGAGGCACGGCCCACACTCTGGCCGCCGGGACCGCGCTGAGCCACTGGCGAACTCGGCCCGCACATCGAAGGGGATGTCATGCGTACGTTGCGAGTGGCCCTAGTGGGAACGGCCATCCTCGCGTTGCTCGTCGACCCGACCGGTGCGGTCACCGCGATGATGAACGAGGAGGAGATCCCTGCCGCGTTCGTCACCGGCACGGTGACCGACAGCACCGAAATCGAGGATGAGGGGCGCGCGGCCTACGAGCAGACCGTGGACTGGAGCGATCCCCGGCTGCCGCCGACCCTCAGGACCGAAGGAGTCTGGTATCTCTACGGTGACCTGACCGCCGCGTGGGAACGCATCGAGGCCGGCGAGAGCGAGGACGAAGCGCTCGCGTCCAGGGTCGTGATGGTGGTGGAGATGAACGTCCTGCTCGACGGTGCCGACGGGAGCTGGCAGGGCACCGGGCGCTACATCAAGTCCGGGGATGACCGCTACAGCTACTACGTGCTCAGCGGTGACGGTCCCTACGACGGCTTCCATGCCCTGCTGCGCGGCGCACCGGGGCACAACACCGAGGGCCCATGGGACGAGGAGTACGAGGGCTGGATCATCGAGAGCCCGCTGCCACCTGTGCCTGAGGCACCCTCGACCGAGTAGCTTCCTCGCGCCACCTCGGCTGCCTGCACCATGGCGGCGACGACCAGACGTCGTACGCCTGGCGGACTAGACCACGCGCCGACCTGAACACGGGTCACCATCACCAGATAGTGAGCGCCCGGCCGCGCACGTCAAGTCAGCTGGTGCTTGCCTCGGCCAGCGTCCTTTGCCCGACTCACGCAGCCGGTGAAGGTCGCACTCATCCTATCGCTAGACGCTCGCGAGACAATCTGAGGTAGCGGGAGGCGACGACGCGCGGCCCCAGCAGTGGCCGCCTGGACCGTGTCAAGCC
>JASFQX010000325.1:0-3653 GCA_050115215.1 Chloroflexota bacterium | reverse complement strand
GGGACCTTAGTGAGTGCACGCCCAACCTCCTTAGCAAGTCGTTCGTCTCTGGAACCTCCGATCGGCATGACGTGGTGCGAGTGACACCTCCTCCCAGAGTTGGCCCGAGCACGCTTCGTTCACGGTCGCCAGGATTCAGCGGCTTGGTCGCGAGGCAGACCCAGTGCAACGGGCGCAACTCCGCACGATCACGACCTTAGCCCGCGGGTCTCCAGACGCGGGAGGGCCGGAAGTCCCCCTGCACGGGTCCGGGCGTAATCGTGCTCGTCCTCGCAGAACCGCTGTCCATCCGCCTGGCACCGCGTCCACGGCCACGTCAGGCGTACGCTGCAGACGACAGCCGATGGAGCTGGAGCCGCGATAAGCGGCCTCTTCGAGGGCCTCGAGCGCCAGCTGGTCGTCCTCGACGAGCTGGCCGAGGCGGGCGAGCGCCTCGACCGGCCCACCAGCCAATCCGTGCCGTGTGAAGATGGTGCCACCCGAGTGACGAGCCTGTGCCAGACCCCCGCCCGGTCGATGGGAGACCGGCCTCACTCCCACTGGAGGTCTTCGGCGTGAACGATGGCATCGACCCGATCGTGCGACTGGTGCGCGATCATCCCGACGAGGCCGACTTCGTCGGCCGCATCGATTCCGGGGTCATCGACGATGCGGAAGCGATGCTCGGCCTCACGTTCCCGCCCACCTACCGGAGATTCCTGGCCGAGTTCGGATGTGGCGCGTTCGCCGGCGAGGAGATCTACGGCATCACGGGTGTGGACCTGGGTACCCCAGCCGTCCCCAACATGGTGTGGCTGACGCTGGATGAGCGCACCCGGTCAGGTCTGCCCGATACGATGGTCGTTGTCTATGGCGATGACATGGGTGGGTACTACGTCCTCGACACGGCCAAGCCGAAAGGAGGTGAGCCGCCGGTGGAGGTGTGGGTGCCGGGCCTGTCACAGCCGAACGAACCGCTCCAGGTGGTGGGCGAGGACTTCGGTTCGGTGTGTGCAGCGTTGTTTCAGGAAGCCCTGGGACGGTCTTCTTGACGCGCCCGAACGTGGCGCCGCCTCTTTGGGCCACCCCTGACGTCGAGCGTGCCGAGCCGCCACCGGTCGACATCCCTGCTGCAGCATGAGGAGTCCGGACATGAACCAGCCGCCCAACGACTACCGCCCGCCCCCGCCACCTCCAGGCGCCGCGCCCGGCGGTCAGCCGCCTCCTGGGCCGGGACCGTGGGGACCGCCCCTCCAGCAGCAAGGACCACCTCCCGGCCCGCCCCCGCAGCAGCAAGCTCCACCTCCCGGCCCGCCCCCGCAGCAGCAAGGACCACCACCCCCGCCAGAGGACCAGGGCTCGCGGGATCGCGGGAGCCTGGTGGCCGGGCTCGTGGTCGCCGGCATCGGCCTGTTCCTGCTGCTGGCCCAGCTCGTGCCCGACGTCGGCCAGTGGATCCCCCTGCTCATCGGCCTCGTCTTCCTCGCTGTGTTCGTCGCCCGGCGCGAGTACGGCTGGCTGGTGGCCGGCTGCATCGTCAGCGGCGTGGGCGTCGGAGTGGTGCTGGCTAGCGCGCTCGACGATCCCTGGTCCGGTGCGGCCGTGCTGTTCTCGATCGGCGGCGGCTTCATCGCCCTCTGGCTGATCAGCGCGTTGCTTCGCCTGGGCGAGCGGGACTGGCCGCGAGGACCGGGCCCCGAGGGGGCCAAGGCCATGTGGTGGCCGCTCATCCCCGGCGGCATCCTGGCGATCATCGGCCTCATCGTGCTGGCCGAGGAGGGCGTGGGCGAGGATATCTTGCGCTGGTGGCCGGTGCTCATCATCGGCGCCGGCCTGCTCATCCTGGTCTCGGCCTTCAGGCGACGAGGCAGCGGCCGGGCACGCTGAACCTGCCGGACTAGCCACGGCGCGATGCTCGACCGCGGTGCTTGCCGCTCGCGTCCCGCCGCGAATCGCGCTCGTCAGGTCTGGCACGCGGGACAGAGGTAGCAGGCCCCGCCGAGGTACTGGATCTTGACGATCGTGGTGCTGCACCGTGGGCACGGCTGGCCGGCCGCCGAACGGTCCATGATCCGCGCATATCCGCCGGGCTGTCCGTGCAGGTCGACCTCGTCGTTGCGACCACCCTGGTCGATGGCCGCCCGCACGGTCGCGCCGATGGCTTCGTACAGCGCCCGTCGTTGCTCCTCGTCGAGCGCCGCCAGGTCGTGTCGGGGATGGAGTCGGGCCCGGAACATGATGTCCTGCGCGATGGCATTGCCCAGGCCCGGGATGAGCTGATCCTGGGTCAGGAGTCCCTTCACGCTCCGCTTCTTGCCCGTGAGGACTTCGTCGATCAGGCCGCGGAAGTACTTGAACGTGAAGCTCGAATCGACCGGCGTCGGCCGCATGTCGCGGACGAGCTCACGCTCCTGTTCGCGACCGGCCTCGTACAGCTCCATCGCGCCCCACATCGCGGTCCTGGCCGTCAGCGCGGAGCCGTCCTCGAAGCGCAGGGCCAGGTGGTAGATCTCGGGCAGGGTCTCGTCCGTCGGGTGGAACAGCAGCGAGCCGCCGAACTCGCCGAGCAGGAGCACGTACCCTGGCTCAAGCGGTATGAAGAGCCAGCGTCCGCGGGTCGAAGCTTGGCCGACCCTCCGGCCGGCGGTGAGGCGACCGAACTCCTCGGTCGTGCGGTTGTACCAGACGAACTTGTGTGGTCGGTTGCCGAGGAGTCCCTCCCGGACCGTGCGGCCCACGAGCGTCTCGTTGGCCTGTGCGGCGAGCGTCACCAGCTCTGGCAGCTCGAACATCGTCCCCTCCACGTGCTCGACCGTTCACCACGGAGGATACGGCCGCCACTCAGCCGGGCGACAGGCCACGACCCGCTCCAGCTCGGCGTAGTCCAGTCGCGGGCCGAGGGCATGCCCGCTCGCTCAGCGAGGGCTCAGGCCGACTCCCTGGCCAGGCCGTCGACGACCACGCCGCCGAGCGCGATCAGGATCGCCGGCGGCGCCAGCACCTTCCGATCGCGACCGCCACCGCCGAGGATGATGCGCTCGCGCTGCATGACCCGCGCATCGACCCACAGCGGCAGATCCTGCGGCAGGCCGACGGGCGTCACGCCGCCGATCTCCTGGCCGGTCAGCTGGCGTGTCTGCTCGGCGTCGGCGAAGGAGGCCTTGCGCACGCCCAGTCGCTTGCGCACGACCTTGTTGACGTCGAGTCGCGTGGTGGCCAGCACGACGCAGGCGGCGTGGACCGGCGGCTCCACCTTGCCCGCCACGACGATGGTGTTGGCCGAATCCTCGAGGGCATAGCCGTAGGCTTCGCAGAAGGCCGCGGTGTCGGCCAGGTCCGGGTCGCAGGGGATGATCTCGTAGCCGACACCGAGGGCGTCGAGCTGGGTGATGAACACGTCGCTCATCGGGCGATGGTACGGGCCCACACCGCCGCCATGCCACCCCAACGAGACGGAATCCCGCAATGGCTGAACGCGAACGGCCCGATGGGACGGATGGGAGGGTCGTGGAGCGGACGCGCATCCGGTGCCTGGGCGGGCGCTGAGCGTGACCTGGCATAGCCGAGAGATGTGTCCTCTCGAGTGGCGGGGTGCCGAGCACGCGCTGCGGCGCCCGGACCCGACGATCGTCCCTCGAACCCTGATCGGGAGAGGTCGTGTTCAATCATTGCGG
>JASFQX010000324.1:0-3655 GCA_050115215.1 Chloroflexota bacterium | reverse complement strand
ACGTGGCTGAAGGGGCCGATGGTGACGTCGGCATCCACGGTCGAGCCCTCGAGCACGCTGGCCCAGACCACCGTGCGCTGGCCGATGTGGGTGTCGAAGATCTGCGAGCCGGCACGGATGACCGCGTCCCGCTCGATGAGGGTCTCGCCGCGCAGGATGACGTTGGGTTCGAGCGTCACGTCCGGGGCGATCTCGACGCTGGCGTCGATGTAGGTCGTGGCCGGGTCCTGGATGGTCACGCCGGCGCGCATATGGGCCTCGTTGATGCGCAGCCGCAGCTCCAGCTCGGCGTCAGCCAGCTGGGCCCGATCGTTGATGCCCAGGAGCGTGCCGTCGTCCTCGACCTCGAGCGTGGCCACGGCGCGATCGTCGGCTCGCGCCAGGGGGATGAGCGCCGGCAGGTACAGCTCGCCGGTCACCGGGCTGGGCTCGATGTCCGCGATGCGCAGCCGCAGCCAGGTGGCGTCGAAGGCATAGAGCCCGCTGTTGATCTCGGTGATGGCCCGTTGCCCGGGCGCGGCGTCCTTGTGCTCGACCACCCCGCTGATCCGCCCATCGGCATCACGGACCACGCGACCGAGCATGGCCGGGTCATCCATGTCCACGCTGATGAGCGCGATGGCGGCCTCCGTCTCGCGGCGGGCCTGCGCCAGCTCGGCCAGCAGCTCCGCGTCCACGAGGGGCACGTCACCGCTGAGGACGATGATCTCGGTGACCTCGGCCGGCAGCTCCCGCAGGGCGGTGGCGATGGCGTCGGCGGTCCCGCGAGGCTCCGCCTGGATGGCGAAGTCGGCCTGGCCGGCGAAGACATCGCCGATCTGGGCCACCGGCGGCGAGATGACCACCAGTGGTCGGGCGCCGGTGGCAGCCACGGCAGCCTCGAGGACATAGGCCAGCACGGGGCGACCACAGAGGGGATGGAGCACCTTGGGAGTGCTCGAACGCATTCGGGTGCCGAGCCCGGCGGCCATCACGACCGCGCGCAGAGGCTGGGCTTGGTGACTGTTCACGAAGCGGCGAGACCGCCCTTCGCTGATGGAGGCTGTGCGGGCATCAGGTTCACGGAATCTAGGGGTCGCGGAGCGTGGGTGTCAAACGACCCGCTGGTACCAGCGGCTGCGCCGGGTCCGTGCCAAGCCCTGATTGGCCCGGCGCCGTCGCCCCGCAGGTGCTCGACCGCGAGCTCGGCGGGACCCGGCCGTCAGTCGTGCCGCTTGGCGATGACCTCGATCTCGACGAGGATGTCCAGCGGCAGGCGCGCAGCCTGGATGGTGGTGCGAGCCGGATAGGGCTCCGGCAGGAAGGAAGCATAGACCTCGTTGAAGGCCGCGAAGTCGTCCATGTCCGCGAGGTAGCAGGTGGACTTCACGACGTCGCTGAAGTCGAGCCCGATCTCACCCAGCAAGGCCTCGATGTTGCGCATGGTGCGCTCGGTCTGGACCGTCACGTCGCCCTCGACGAGCTCGTTGGTGGCAGGGTCGAGGGGGCCCTGACCCGAGCAGAAGACGAGGCCGTCGGTGACGATGGCCTGGCTGTAGGGGCCCAGTGCGAGCGGGGCCTTCGACGTCTGGATGCGCTGCTTCACGGGTCCTCTCCCCTGGTGATGGTCGACGTGGTCAGGATCTCGGCGCCTTCCAGCGCCGGCGGTGCTGCTGTCTGCAGGGCCACCGCCGCTCGCGTGGCGGCGGCCTCCGAAGGATAGACCGCCACCAGCGTCGGGCCGGAGCCGGTCAGCAGCAGCGCGCGACCGAGCACACCGGTCGCGGCCTCGCGAACCGCGGCCAGTCCCGGCCACACGCGGGTCGCCGGCACCCACAGGTCGTTGGCCTCACCCAGCATCGAGGCCGTGGCGGCCAGGGTCGCTGGATCGATGCGCTCCCGCAGCAGCGTGGTCACCTCGTCCACGCTGCTGACGGCCGCGACCGTGCGGCCGGGTCGGCGGTCGTACTCGGCGAAGACCTCGGCCGTGGACAGCCGCCGGGCCGGGGTCAGCAACACCAGACCCGCCGGCGGGTCGGGCGCCGGCAGGGACAGGACGTGCTCACCGATGCCCTCGACCAGGGCGGCCGCGTGGCCGGCGACGAAGAAGGGCACGTCGGCCCCCAGGCGCAGGGCCACCTCGAGCCGGGCAGCCGGATGCAGGCGCGCGCCCCAGGCGGCCAGCGCCAGGTCGATGGCGGCGGCCGCGTCCGAGCTGCCTCCACCCAGCCCGGCGGCGGCCGGGATGCGCTTGTGCAGCCGGAAGCGCAGGGCCGGCAGCGAGGGGTCGATGGCCGTGCGCAGCTGAGCCGCAGCCCGCAGGACGAGGTTGTCGTGGCTGGGCGCGAGCGCGCCGTCGATGACCAGGCTGTCGCCCGTGCCCGGCCCGGCCGGCGCGACCGTCAGGCGGTCGTGGAGCGCGAGACGCAGGAACACCGAGCGCAGCAGGTGATAGCCGTCGTCGCGCCGGCCCGTGACCGCCAGCGCCAGGTTGACCTTGGCGTGTGCCTCGGCACTGAGGCTGGTCACGGCAACGGCGTGAGCGCCGCACGCAGCGACAGCCACTCCGTCACCGACAGCGTCTGGGGCCGCCGCTCGCGCGCGATGGCGCAGGCCGCGAGGGCTGCCTCGACCCGCTCACGCGCGAGCCCCGGCAGCTGGCGGGCGAGCACGTTGTGGATCATCTTGCGACGTTCGCGGAAGCCGGCCTGGACCAGGCGCCAGAGCTCGTCCTCGTCGTCCGCCGCCAGCCGCCGGGGGCGCGTCGTCCCGACGAGGACGGCCGAGTCCACCTCGGGCGTCGGCTCGAAGGCCGCGGCCGGGACGGTGAAGGCCAGCTCGGTACGAGCGTGGTACTGGACGAAGACCGAGAGGTAGCTCATCGCCCCGGGCGGCGCCGCGATCCGCTCGGCGACCTCCTTCTGGACCATCATCACGAAGCGCCCGGGACGGGGCTCGGCTCCAAGCACGTGATGCAGGATGGGGCTGGTGATGTGATAGGGCACGTTGGCCACCAGCGCCCACGGCTCGCGGGCCACGGCCGCCAGCTCGGTGTCGAGGAAGTCGGCCTCCACCAGGGTCAGCGCCGGCTGTCCCTCGAAGCGCAGGCGAAGGTGCTCGACCAGGCGGCGATCGAGCTCCACCGCGGTCACCTCGGCCCCGGCCGCCAGCAGCTGGGCGGTGAGGATCCCGAGCCCAGGGCCGACCTCCACGATGTGCTCACCCGGCTCGACAGCGGCGACCTCCAGGATCCGCTCGAGCACGGCGCCATCGGCCAGATGGTTCTGCGACAGCGACCTGCGGGCTGTCAGCCCGTGGCGCTCGAGATAGCGCTCGACCGCTTCGGGACCGAGGTGCGCGGGATCCAGCTCGGCCGCGTCCCGCGCCACCCTCAGACCGCCAGCTTGAGCGATGGCCGGGCGTCGAGCGAGCGGTCGCCGCGTGTGCCGGCCGCGTGCCGCTGATAGCCGGCCGCGCCGATCATGGCCGCGTTGTCGGTGCAGAGGCCTGGTCGCGGCACGATCAGCGGCACGCCCAGGCCGCGGGCACCCTCGTCGATGCGGTCCCGCAGCACGGCGTTCGCGGCCACGCCACCACCGAGGATGATGGCGCGGGCACCGAGCTCTCGCGCGGCGCGCAGCAGCTTGGTCGCGAGCACGTCGACGACCGATTCCTG
>JASFQX010000323.1:0-3657 GCA_050115215.1 Chloroflexota bacterium | reverse complement strand
CCTCGTCTTCACGCTCTTCGTGCTGGTCGCCCTGACCGGCTTCGTGGGCGTGGTCGGCGCCGCCTTCGTCTACAGCCAGGACCTCAAGCACCCCAGCCTGCTGGAGCAGATCACCTTCCCCGAGGACACGATCATCTACGACCGCCACGGCAGCCCGCTGGCCAAGCTGTCACCCGGGGGCGAACGCCGGCGGACGATCGAGTGGGCGGAGGTGCCGGCACACCTGGCCGATGCCGTCACCGCGGTCGAGGACAAGACCTTCTGGGCCAACACCGGCATCGATCCCATCGGCATCACCGCCTCCCTCCTCGACACCCTCACCGGCGACCCGCGTGGCGGCTCCACCATCACCCAGCAGCTGGTGCGCCAGAAGCTGCTGCCCGACGAGGTCATCGCCGAGTCGGATGGGCTGGCCGACCGCAAGATCAAGGAGATCATCCAGTCGGTCCGGGTCACCGACTACTACCGGGGTGAGGAGGGCAAGAAGCGGATCCTCACCGCCTACCTCAACCAGAACTTCTACGGCAACAACAGCTACGGCGTGCTGGCCGCGGCCAAGTCCTACTTCAACGTGCACGACCTCGACCAGCTGAGCCTGGCCCAGGCGGCCACGCTGGCGGCTATCCCGCAGGCGCCCGGCGCCTACGACCTCGTGCGCAACGCGGTCAAGAACGACGCCGGCGAGTGGGAGGTGCCCACGGACTCGGCCATCTACCAGCGGCGCAACCTCGTGCTCAGGCTGCTCGCAGACGATCCCACGCGGCGCGTGCTCAGCGGGAGCGAGTACACGACCCGGGACTACCTGGCCGCCATGAGCGAGCCGCTCGTGATCATCGATCAGGGCCAGGACCGCTGGAAGGCGCCGCACTTCGTGTGGTACGTCCTCGACGAAGTGACCGAGAAGCTGTGCGGCGAGGCTGAGACCTGTGACGCCATCAGCCACGGCGGGCTGCGCATCACGACCACGCTCGATCTGCGGGTCCACAACAAGGCTGAGAAGTGGGTCGAGGCCACCGCGCTCCTCCCCCACCGCAAGGACCCGGCCGCAGCCGCCAGGAACCTGAACGTCCCGTACGCGGGCTGGATGGCCAACCTGCGCGACCAGAACGTGTGGAACGCCGCCCTCTCGGCCATCGACTACCAGACCGGCGAGATCATCGCCTACGTCGGCTCGGCCAACTACTACGAGCGGGCCAAGGTGAGCAAGAAGATGCAGCCGCAGTACGACGTGCTCAGCCAGGGCTGGCGTCAGTCGGGCTCCACCTTCAAGCCCTTCACCTACGCCACCGGCATCAACGACCGGACCCTGACCGCGGCCACCATGTTCATGGACGTGACGACCGACTTCGGCGGCTACACGCCCACCGACTTCACGGCCTACGAGCGGGGCCCGCTCCGCCTGCGTGATGCGCTGCAGCTCTCGCTCAACGTGCCCGCGGTCAAGGCGCTCAGCCTGGTGGGACAGCAGAAGGTCTTCGACAGTGCCCAGGCCTTCGGCATGGACTTCCAGCAGGACTCGCCGCCGGGCCTGTCGATGGCCCTGGGCACGCTGGAGGTGCATCCGCTCGACCTCAACCAGGCCTACGCCACGCTGGCCAACGGCGGGGTCAACGTGGGCCACACCTCGATCCTGCGTATCCGCAGCGTGAACCCGGACAACCCGGTCGAGGACTACGACTACCGGACGCCTAAGGGCAAGCGCGTCCTGGGCGCGCAGGCCGCCTACGTGGTGACCGACATCCTCAAGGGCAACACCGACCCGAGCGAGAACGGGGTCTGGTCTGACTACGTGCAGATCAGCGCCAGGAACGGGCAGCGTCGTCCGGCTGCCCTGAAGACCGGCACCTCCAACGACGCCAAGGATCTCAACGCCTACGGCTACCTGGCCCCGCCCTCCAGGCAGGGCCGCAGGAACGGCGAGTACGCCCTGGCGGTCGGGGTGTGGGCGGGCAACAGCAACGGCAGCCCGGTGACGACGGTGTCCGATCCGGTCTTCTCGCTCGACGTCGCAGCGCCGCTGTGGGACGCCTTCGTCACCGACGTCACCAGGAGCTGGGAGGTGCGCGACTTCGCTCGACCATCGGGCCTCTCGACCCGCAGCGTCGACGCCTGGACCGGCCACGTGCCGTCGCCGCACTCGCGCCAGCAGTACGGCGAGCTGTTCATCACCGGTACTGCTCCCACGACCGACCCCTACATCCGCTCGATGCAGGTGATCAAGGGCGACGATGGCACGTGGTATCGCTGGCATGAGAGCTGCGAGGGCACGCCCAGGACGCGCGGGTACCTGGCGCTGGCCGGGGCCGAGTCGCACACCAGCAGCTGGAACGACGCGGTGAAGGGCTGGATCAGGCGGGCCCGCAAGGGGACCGGCGTGGGGGCCAACGTGTCGCCCACCAAGACGACCTACACGGCCTACTTCTACGCGCCCTACTACCAGCCCTACGGCTCCTCCTGGGGCGGCGATTTCCCACCGACCACGTCGTGCCGCAAGATGCCGCAGGCCGATCCGAGCCCGGAACCGACGGTCGAGCCGAGCCCGGAGCCCTCACTCTCTCCGGCACCGGAGACCAGCCCCGGGCCGGGTGAGCCGGCGGAGCCCACGCCCGAGCCCGAGCCGGTCAGGACGCCGCGACCGACGCCCAAGCCGACGGTGACGCCCGAGCCGACGGAGGCCCCGACCGAGCGACCGCAGCCGACGCCCGGGCCGACGCCGAGACCCGAGCCCACGGTCGAGCCCACGCCGGAAGCGACGAGGCCGCCCGAGACCAGCGGGGAGTCGTCCCCGGAGCCCGCCGCCCAGGCGGCCACGGCAGCGCCGGCGGCCGACGCCCAGGCGCCGGAGGGCGAGGAGCCGCCGGCCGACTGAGCGGGCACCCGCCGTGGCGGAACCGCCGGCCCGGGTGTATCGCTTGAGGACTCCGGGGCGCAGTCATCATCCGCTGCCTGCGGACCGCACGGGAGGCGGACGTGGCTAACGGCCCTCGCGCCCGGCCTCGGCCCTCGCGCCCAGCCTTGACCGGGCCTCGAGTACGACCTCGTTTGCACCAGGTGCACGAGTCCGGCCCGGCTCCGCACCATCGGCGCGCGTTCCTTGCATGAGTTGGAAGGCAGTGTCACCAGCGTGCAGCTGATGCCGTCCGATGGCGATCCGAGGCCGCCACGCGTCGCACTGTTGCACGCGATGCAAGCCCGAAACCACTACGCGCCCGAGCGGACAGCGGCCACGCTCCGTCGGGCAGCACGCACGACCGGAGCACGATGGCGGCGTGGGCGATGCTCCACTCACCCCGGGGACCGACGCCTAGATCGAGACCACGGTGGCGCCGTCTCCACCCTCACCCTGCTCGCCCGGTCGCCACTCACGTGCCAGCGGGTGGCCACTGAGCATCTCGCGCACGGCGTCGCGCATGGCGCCCGAGCCGTGGCCGTGAATGACGGTCACCCGGCTCGCCCCGGCGTGGACCGCGTCGTCGAGGTACTGGTCAAGCAGGTGCAGCGCCTCCTCCACGCGGGCGCCGCGCAGGTCCAGGCTCGAGGCGACCCCGCGCGCTCGGCGCCGGCTGACCGCAGCGGCCTTGGCCCTGGCCCCGCCGGTGGCGAAGGTCGGGCTCTGCGCTTCGCCGAGGTCCCCGCGACGGCCACTCCTGGGCCGCT
>JASFQX010000322.1:0-3666 GCA_050115215.1 Chloroflexota bacterium | reverse complement strand
CGTGGCGGCGGCGGCCCGGGCTCTCCTGCTCTCCACCGACCGCCCCCGGGAATCGCTGGTGCTGGTGCTGTGCGGACCCGGCAACAACGGCGGGGACGGCCTGGTGGCGGCCCGTCGCCTGGCCGAGCAGGGCATCAGCTCCGAGATCGTGCTGCTGTCCGGCAGCGGGGCGCCCGGCACTCCCGACGCAGCGCTCAACTGGGACCGACTAGACGCCATCGAGCGGGTCCACCGTGTCTCGACCGCCCGCGACAGCGACGTGGCGCTCTACTTCAACGGCCTCGAACGGGCCGGGCTGGTCGTGGACGCTCTGCTGGGCACAGGCGTCTCGGGCACGCTGCGGGAGCCGGTGCGGACGGCGGTCGATGTGGCCGTACGGGCACGCCAGCTCGGGGTCCCGGTGCTGGCCGTGGACACGCCCACCGCGATCGACCTCACGACTGGTGAACCGTCCGACCCGGTGGTGCGAGCCGACGTGACCATCACCTTCCATCGGCCCAAGGAGGGCCTCTCCGCACGCGTCGCGAGGCTGCTGGCCGGCCGCGTGCTCGTAGCGCCCATCGGCATCCCGCTCGAAGCGGACGGCCCCTAGCTCATGAGCCAGCCTCAGGGGGCGCCCCGGGACCGGCGCGTCGTGCTCACCATCGTCCTGCTCGTGGTCGGGCTCTTGCTCGCCAGCCTGGTGAGCGCCCTCGTCCCCGGCATCGACGCCACGCTGGCGGCACTGCCGGTGGTGGTGGTCCTGCTGGTCGTGGGCACGGTGCTCGTGCTGGCCCGCTCCTGGCGCGGGTCCCGAAGCTAGCGCGAGGCGGACCGCTCCTCGCCGGCGGGCGGCACGAGCGAGGGTGCGGTCCTCTCGTCGCCAGGCGAGCGGTGCTAGCGCGTGGTGTGGTCGACTCATCGCCAAGCGAGCGGTGCTAGCGAGTGGCGCGGTCCTCCGGTTCGCCCGGCTCGGAGTCGGGCGGAGGCGTGGGCTGTCGGTCTCCCGGCGAGAACTTGCGCTCGGTGCCGGCGAGCAGGCGCTGGATGTTGTCGCGATGCGCGACCCACACGATGACCTCGCCAGGGATGACGTAGAGCAGCCATCCGGGGTCGAGCTGACCGAGGGCCACGGCCGCGATGACGATGAGCGCACCGAAGGCCGTGCCCAGCATCGAGCCCAGCGAGACATAGCGCGTGAGCCCGATGATGATGAGGAAGGCCGGCAGCGCGAGGGGGATGATCCAGGGTGCGATGGCGATCATGCCGCCGACGCCGGTGGCCACGCCGCGCCCGCCATGGAAGCCCAGGAAGATCGACTTCCAGCTGCCCAGCACGGCCGCCAGACCGGTCAGCGCCGCAACCTCCACGGCGGCACCCACGGCCTGGGCGATGAGGATCGGCACGGCCCCCTTCGCGAGGTCGAGAACGGCCACCGCGATCGCCCGTCCCCACCCGCCGGCACGGAGCATGTTCGTGCCGCCCGTGCGTCCCGAGCCCACCGTACGCGGGTCGATGCCCCCGGTGAGGCGGGCCACGATGACGCCCATCGGCAACGAACCGATCAGGTAGCCCATGACGAGGAGCACGAGCGCCGGCAGCAGGTCGTCCACGGAGGGCGAGTATAGGTCGGCCGAGGTTCGCCCTTTGCTACCATCGAGCACGTCCGAATCACGTGCTTCCGAGGTCTCCCGTGCCCAACGAAACCCAGTCCTACGACATCGTCGTCCTTGGCGCCGGCACCGGCGGCTACGGCGCCGCCTTCCGAGCCGGCCAGCTGGGGCTGAAGGTCGCGCTCGTCGACGACAACCCCATGGGCATCGGCGGCACCTGCCTGCACATCGGCTGCATCCCGACCAAGGCCATGCTGGCCTCGGCCGACCTGCTGGACCGCATGAAGCACGCGGGCGAGTTCGGCCTCTCCGCCGATGACGTGGCGCCCGACCCGGTGGCCATCGCCAAGCGCCGCGACCGCGTCGTCTCGCGCCTCGTGAAGGGCGTGACCAGCCTGATCAAGAAGAACAAGGTCGACTACGTCCTCGGACGTGGCCGGCTGGAGGGTCCGCAGCAGGTGCGTGTCGCGACCATCGATGGCGATGGCAAGTCCACTGGCGAGGTCGTGCTCAAGGCCAGGGACGTCATCCTTGCCACCGGCTCGCGCGTCAAGTCGCTGCCCGGGCTGGAGCCCGACGGCGAGCGCATCGTCACCTCGGACGATGTCCTGCGCTCGGCGCACCTCCCGGCTTCGATCATCGTCGTCGGTGCCGGCGCGGTCGGCGTCGAGTTCGCCTCCTACTACGCCGACATGGGCTCCGAGGTGACCGTCCTGGAGTACCTGCCGGCGCTCGTGCCGCTCGAGGACGCCGAGGTCTCCAAGGAGCTGGAGCGCGCCTTCAAGAAGCGCGGCATCAAGGTCATCACCTCCGCCCGCTTCGATCCGGCCGCGGTGAAGGCCGACGAGTCGGGTGTCTCCCTGATGGTGGGGCCCGAGGGTGCCGAGCCGAGCGAGCTGCGGGCCGAGCAGATGCTGGTCGCGACCGGCCGCGCCGCCAACATCGAGGACATCGGACTCGAGACCACCCGTGCGGTGGTCGATCGTGGCGTCATCGTCACCGACGGGCACATGCGCACGGCCGATCCTCACCTCTACGCGGTGGGCGACGTGGCCGGTGGTCTGTGGCTGGCCCACGTGGCCACGCACGAGGGCATCGCCGCCGTGCATGCCATCGCGGGCGAGGAGGTCGAGGAGATCGACTACGTGACCATGCCGCGCACCACCTACTCACGGCCGCAGGTCGCCTCCATCGGCCTCACCAGCCAGCAGTGCGCCGAGCGTGGTCTCAAGACGAAGGTGGGCAAGATGCCGATGATGGCGTCGGGCAAGGCCATCATCGAGGGCGACACCAGCGGTTTCGTCAAGGTCATCGCTGATGCCCAGACCGATGAGCTGCTGGGCGTGCACATGATCGGCCACCACGTCACCGAGCTCATCGCCGAGTCCTCTACGGCCATGCTGCTCGAAGCCACGGCCTGGGAGGTCGGTGCTGCGGTGCATCCGCACCCGACGCTCTCCGAGGCGATGGGCGAGGCGGCCATGGCCGTCGACGGCAGGTCCATCAACTTCTAGCGGGCAGGCCCATGGACAGCGGACTCGGTCGAGGCGGCAGCGTGAGCCCTGAGCGTCGAACCTGATCAGATGGGCCCGTGAGCGGCATTAGCCAGGTGCGGTGGCTCCTCCGGTCGGTCTTGCCAGTCCGGAGGCCCTCGAGGGCAGCTTGGCCACGCTCGAGGAGCGCTTCAGACGGGATGACTCGCGTGATCGCACCCCCCCGACGCGGCCGGGCTTCTGGCTAATGCCACCTGGGGGTCCACCTGACCAGAAGGAGAGCGCCGAGAGCGGTCCTGCCGGATGCGTCATCCAGCTGCGTGCCTTGCGTCCGTCATCTGGAAACGCGCCCCGGAGCAATCGTGCATGGCGGCGAACGCGGCGGCGTTCGGTCGAGGTGTCACTCACGATGACCCAGGCGGCGACGGTCACCGGATGCCAGCCCTCGCGTGCTGCGATGACGTGGCCGAGGCGAACGCGGCGGTGCATCACTGCGACCAAGTCCTGCGGATCCACGAGCTCGGTCTTGAGCTCGATGATGAGCAGGGTCCGTGTCTCGGCGTGCCAGGCGAGGATGTCGA
>JASFQX010000321.1:0-3674 GCA_050115215.1 Chloroflexota bacterium | reverse complement strand
AGCCGTCCGTGGCCGAGCGCATCCGCGGCATGACCCTCGACACGCTCGAGGCGATCGGCGTCCCGATCGTCGTGGCCAGCTGAGCCGGGGCGGATAGACGATGGACGATCAGCTCTACCCGACGGACCACGACCCTGCCCGCGTGGCCGTCGTGACCGGGGCCACGGGGGCGATCGGCTCGGCGACGGCGGACCACCTCACCCGCGCTGGCTGGCAGGTCGGCCTGGTCGCGCGCGATCGGGACCGGGTCGCGGCACTGGCCGCCGAGCTGGGTCCGCGAGCCCTGCCCCTGCAGGCCGACGCCCGCGCCTCGGAGGCGCTGGAGGCCGCCTTCGCGGCGGTGACCGAACGGCTCGGCCCGCCGACCGCCCTCGTCCACGCCGTGGGCTCGACGCTGCTGCGACCGGCCCATGCCATCAAGGACGAGGAGTTCGAGGACGTCATCGCGACCAACCTCACCTCGGCCTTCCTCGCGCTGCGCGCCTTCGTGCGGGTGGCGCCGCGGGAGCGGCAGGGTGCGGCGCTGTTCTTCTCGTCGGCCGCCACCAGCATCGGCCTCGTCAACCACGACGCCATCTCGGCCGCCAAGGGCGGGATCGACGGCCTCGTCACCGCCGCCGCCGCCACCTACGCCGCGCGCGGCATCCGCATCAACGCCCTCGCGCCCGGCCTCGTTCGCTCCGAGCTTACGCGCCGGCTGGTCGAGAACCCGGCCACGCTGCAGGCCTCGGAGTGGATGCATCCACTCGGGCGCGTGGGGGAGCCAGAGGACGTGGCCAGCCTGGCAGCATTCCTCGTCAGCCCCGAGGCCGGCTGGATCACCGGCCAGGTCATCGCCGTCGACGGCGGCCTGTCCGGCATCAAGCTGGCTCCACCCGTGGAACGCGCACGCGCGGCCGGTGCCTGAGATGACCCCACCCCTGGAGCTTCGCGGCCATGTCCACGCCTGATAGCGGTGGCAGGCCCGTTCCCCGACTGCCCCAGATCACGACCAGGGACCTGAACGGCGTACGCCGGACGCTGCCGAACGGCCAGCTGAGCATCCTCCTCATCGCCTATCAGCGCTGGCAGCAGCTCGAGGTCGACACCTGGATCCCGGCCCTGCGCGCGATCGAGCGCAGGCATGACGAGGTCAGCTACTTCGAGCTCCCCGTGGTCGGTGAGATGAACGCCCTGGGCCGGCGCAGCCTGGACTTCTGGATGCGCCGAGGCATCCCCGATCGCCACGCCCGCTCCCGAACCCTGACCTTCTACGTCGATGCCAGCGGCTTCCGCGAGCCCCTGGGCATCCCTGACGAGGAGCATGTCGCGATCGTCCTTGTCGACGTCGACGGGCTCGTGCTCTGGCGCGGATCAGGAGCGCACACCCCCGGAGCCGAGCGAAGCCTGCGCGCGGCCATCCGCGACGCGACCAGCCGGCAGGTCCACTAGCCGCCGGCCTGACGGAGGGCAGGTTCACGCGACCGGTTGGTCAGCCTGCCTCGCCGCCATCGGGGTGACCCCCGGGCTGGGACCCGGCGGATGCCGGATAGACCGCGTCGAGCTCCTCCACCAGCCGTCGCTCGTCCGGGCGGCGAAGCCACGTGTACACGAGGTAGAGGGCGATGCCGGCGGTCCAGATGACAGCGAGGGCAGGGACCCAGTCGAGGAGCGGGAGGGCCTCGGTCTGCCCTTCGATCCAGTCCAGGCCCAGGATCAGGCCGCTCAGCCAGAGCAGACCGGCCCCCGCCGAGTAGGCAAGCGTGGCCGCGCTCATGTGGGACAGCGGCCGCCGCAGGTCCAGGGCCGCGATCTTGGGATCATCGGGCGCATAGAAGAAGGCCGCCTCCAGGCGGTGCGCCGCGGGGATGCCGCTCCCGCCCCGGGCCGCCAGCGCCCGCTCCACCCACTCGGCGTGTCGCCGCGCGAAGACCGTGTACCAGAACAGGTAGCTGGCCTCCAGGAACACGAACGGGACCAGGAACGGGACGATGAGCACGGCCCCGCCGAGCGGCTCCCACAGCGAGGCCACCAGCAGCCCGATGGCGACCAGCGTGTAGACGCGCATGTGCACGAAGAACAGCTGCGAGTAGCCGAAGAGCATGCCGCGCATCCGCTGCAGCTGCTGGTCCAGCTGCTCGGTGGTCAGCCGATCCCCTTCGGGGTCGCTGGTGGGTCCCATGGCCGCAGGATGTCACATGCGGGGGGTGCCGTCAGCGCGGGCCGGCGGTGCCGTATGGTTGGCCCGTGAGCGACATCATCCGCCGGCGCGAGCACGGTCCCGAGCGGCCGCTTGACCGCGCCGACCTCGATCCGGACCCGGTGGTCCAGCTGCTGGCCTGGCTCGACGCGGCTGCCACGGCCGGGACCCGCGAGCCCAACGCGATGACGCTGGCCACCGCCGATGGCGCCGGGGTCCCGTCTGCGCGCGTGGTCCTGCTGCGCGGGCTCGATGCGCGCGGACTCACCTGGTACACCAACCGCCAGTCGCTCAAGGGCCGGGACCTGGCGGCCAACCCGCGTGCGGCGCTCGTCTTCCACTGGGAGCTGCTCGGGCGCCAGGTCCGCGTCAGCGGCGAGGTGTCCGACGTCCCCGACGAGGAGGCACGGGCCTACTTCGCCGAGCGTCCCCGCGGCCACCAGCTCTCGGCGTGGGCCTCCCCCCAGGGGCAGACGCTCACCGACCGCGCCGAGCTGGAGGCTGCCACGCGGCGGGTCGACGAGGAGTATCCGGGGGCGGTGCCGCTGCCGCCCTTCTGGGGTGGCTACCGCCTGCGGCCGGTGATGTACGAGTTCTGGCAGGGCCGGCGCGACCGCGTGCACGATCGCTTCCGCTACCTGCGGGCAGGTGACGGCTGGAGGATCGACCGCCTGGCGCCGTAGCGCCGCTGTCGGGCCCGCAGTTGGGCCCGCAGGGTGGAAGACGGTACCGGGAGCGGGGATGGTCAGATGCGTCCGTCGCGGATGCCCTCGATGACCGTCTGGGCACGGGCACGCACGTCGGCCAGGTCGGACAGCCGGCGCATGCCCGCCAGCGGCCGCGCCAGGCGGTGGTTACCCGCCAGCCGGTCCTCGTGTCGGGCCAGGAAGTCCCAGTAGAGCGTGGTGAAGGGACAGGCGTCGTCACCGGTTCGCCGCCGAGGGTCGTAGGGGCAGTCCGCACAGTAGTCGCTCATGCGGTCCAGGTAGGCACCACCGGAGATGTAGGGCTTGCTGGCCATGCGCCCGCCGTCGGCCCACAGGCCCATGCCCATCACGTTGGGCACCATGACCCACTCGGCGCCGTCGACATACTGGTCGAGCATCCAGTCCATCACGCGCCGGGGTTCGAGTCCGTAGAGGTTGGCCAGGTTCGAGAGCACCATCAGGCGTGGGATGTGGTGGACCCAGGCGCGCCGGTGGAGACCATCGAGCACGTCGGCGAGGCAGCGCATCCTGGTGCCCGCCTCACCGGTGAAGGCCGGTGGCAGCGGTCGATCGTGCTCGAGCACGTTGGCCTCGATCAGCTCCGGCCACAGCCAGTAGAGGCCCCAGACATACTCCCGCCAGCCGATGACCTGGCGGATGAAGCCCTCGGCCGAGTTGATGGGCACCCCGCCGGCTCGATAGCGCGCCTCGACCGCATCGCAGACCTCTCCCGGCAGGAGCAGGCCCAGGTTCAGGTAGGGGCTGAGCATCGAGTGGGCCAGGCTCCA
>JASFQX010000320.1:0-3678 GCA_050115215.1 Chloroflexota bacterium | reverse complement strand
TGAGCGGGTGATCGGAAACCTCCGAAACGCTTGATCGGATTGGACCGAAACGGGTGATCGGAATGGATGGTAATGATCACCTGAACTGGCCCCACTTGGGGCCCCAGTGATCATCTGATCTGGCCCCACCCCCGACCCACCAGCCCCCATGCTCGGGACTGTCGAGGTTCCGAAGCCGGGGAGAAGGAGTTGTCGAGGGTGGAGCTGTTCGAGCGTATCCGCAGAGACCATCGGGAGGAAGGGCTGTCCGTCCGTGCCCTGGCTCGCCGCCACCATGTCCATCGGCGCACCGTGCGCCAGGCGCTGGCGTCCGCGCTGCCGCCGCCGCGGGCCAGGCCGACGCGCGTGGCACCGGTCATGGGGCCCTGGACCCCGCTCATCCGCGAGTGGCTCGTGGCCGACCGCGATGCGCCCCGCAAGCAGCGTCACACCGCGCGGCGGATCTGGCAGCGGCTCGTCGAGGAACATGACGCACCGGTCGCCGAACCGACCGTCCGCCGGGTCGTGCAGCGCCTCCGGGCCGAGCTCACCGACCGTCTCGACGAGGTGACCATCGTCGGACACCACGTGCCGGGCGAGGAGGCCGAGGTCGATTTCGGCGAGGCCATGGTCATCGTGGCCGGCGAGCCGACGCGGGTCCACCTCTTCCACCTCCGCCTCTCGGCCTCGGCCAAGGGCGTCACCCTCGCCTTCCTCGGCGAGGACCAGGCAGCGCTGCTGGAGGGCCACGTCCGCACCTTCGAGCGCCTCGGCGGCGTGCCCGCGCGCATCCGCTACGACAACCTGCGAGCGGCGGTGGTGAAGATGCTCCGCGGTCGCGCGCGGGTGGAGGCCGACCGCTTCGTCGCCCTGCGCAGCCACTACGGCTTCGACTCGTTCTTCTGTGCGCCGGGCGAGCGGGGCAGCCACGAGAAGGGTGGCGTCGAGGGCGAGGTGGGCCGGTTCCGCCGACGCCACCTCGTGCCCGTGCCGAAGGTCGCGGACCTGGCCGCACTCGACGGGCTGCTCGAGGCGGCCGATGCGAAGGACGGACGCCGTCATGTGGACGGTCGGCGCGAGACGGTGGGCCAGGCCTTCGAAGAGGAGCGGACCCGCCTCCGCCCGCTGCCCGACGAGCCCTTCGACGCCGCCATCCCGCTCCGCCCCAAGGTCGATCGCAAGGCCCGCGTCTGCGTCCGCCAGCGCTGGTACTCGGTGCCCGCCCGGCTGGTGGGGCGCCGGGTCGAGGTCCGCCTCGGCGCTAGGCGGCTCCGCGTCCTCCACGAAGGCCGGGCGATGGCCGACCACGAGCGGAGCCAGCGCAAGGGCAGCCAGACGCTGCTGCTCGACCACTACCTCGAGGTGCTCGCGCGCAAGCCCGGCGCGCTGGCCTCCTCGCTGACGCTGGCCCAGGCGCGCCAGCGCGGGCTCTTCACCCGGGCCCACGAGCGCTTCTGGCAGCGGGCCCGCCGCCGGCTCGGCGACGCGGCCGGCACCCGCGCCCTCATCGAGGTCCTGCTCCTCCACCGGCGCCTGCCCTTCATCGCGGTCCATGCCGCGCTCGATGCGGTCGAGGCGATCGGCTCGGCCGATCCCGCCCTCGTGGCCATCGAGGCCCGTCGCATCGCCGACGGCCGGGGCCAGACGGCGGTCACCGCCGATCGCGCCGAGCGCGGTGGCTGGTCGCGCCCGGTGCCGGCCCTCGCCGGCTACGACGCCCTGCTGGGCACAGGAGCGGCCCGATGAGCGCGGCCCTGACCGAGCAGGCCGCGGGCCTGGCCATCGACGATGCCTGTCGCGAGCTGCGCCTGCCGACCGTGCGCGCCCAGCATGCCGAGCTCGCCGAGGGCGCGACGAGGGACGGCCTGTCCCACCGGGCCTTCCTCGCCGAGGTGCTGGCCGCCGAGGTCGAGGAGCGCGATGCCCGACGACGGGCGCGGCGCATCGTCGAGGCGAGGTTCCCGCGCACCAAGACCCTCGCCGACTTCGACCTCGCGATCACGCCCATCCCACCCGCCACCCTGGCCTCGTTGGCGGCCCTCGCCTGGGTCACCGCCGGCGAGCCGGTCGTGCTCATCGGCGACCCGGGCACGGGGAAATCGCACCTGCTCATCGGGCTCGGCATGGCCGCCTGCGAGGAGGGCCTGCGCGTCCGCTACGTCACCGCCGCGGGCCTCGTCAACGAGCTCGCCGAGGCCGCCGACGAACGGATCCTCGCGCGCACCGTGGCCCGCTACGGCCGGCTGGACCTGCTCTGTCTCGACGAGCTGGGCTATGTCCATCTCGACCCCAGAGGCGCCGAGCTGTTGTTCCAGGTCATCACCGAGCGCGAGGAGCGCGCCTCGATCGCGGTGGCCAGCAACCTGCCCTTCGGCGAGTGGGGACAGGTCTTCCCCGACGGCCGCCTCGCGGCCGCGGTCGTCGACCGGCTCACCTACCGAGCCCACGTCCTCGAGACCGGCAGTGAGTCGTATCGCCTGCGGGCGAGCCAGAGCGCCAAGACCAGGAAGGGAGGTGGTGCCAAGGCCTGACCCACACGATCACCGACCGTCAGGAGACGGGTCGGGGGTGGGGCCAGATCAGATGATCACGGTGGGGCCACTTGACGTGATCATTCCCAGCGGCTACGACGGCCTCATCGCCTTCGTGACCGTCGACTTCCTCGACGAGGTACCGATGGAGGCCGTCATCGTTGGGGTTGAGGCGCCACCGCCCGCTTCCGCCGAGTAACCCCATCGCGCCGCCTCGGCTGCCTGCGGCGCTCGTCACGTTAACGCTCCGACGGTAGACGCGAGGCGGACAATGGCAGCAGCGGGAGGCTCTGACGCACGCTCGACACCATGGCCGCCTGGAACGCGCCGAGCCACTGGCGAGCCCGGCCTGCTTACGAGTAGGGGTGTCCGATGCGAACGACCAAGTTCGGCCTCAGCGCCATCCTCACCGTCGGCCTGCTGGCAGGCTCGGCGGTCGGGGTTGCAGCGCAGAGCGCGTTGGTCACCGGCAGCATCATCGAGGCCGACGAGTGTGAACCAGCGCCAGCGGGCGGCCACCGCTGCTCGGGTGGAAGGTTCGAGTTCGACGACCCCCGTCTCACCGGGGACTACGAGATGACCACCACCCTCAGCATGGGAAGTGGCGTGGAGTTCAACTTTGGCTGGATCGAGACCGGAGACCTCCGCGTCACGAACGACCGGGGTGCCTGGTCTGGCCGCATCCTCCACGCGTTCGCCATCTCTAGCGAGCCGGTCTTCGCAGGGGTCCACTGGGTGCTCACCGGTGAGGGCGGATACGAGGGCCTGACCGCCTACGTCGGCGATGAACTGGATGGTGAGGCAGTGCGCGGCTTCATCCTCGATGAAAGCGAGCCGATGGAGCCGCCCGCCGACTAGCCCCATCACGCCGCCTCGGCTGCCTGCGGCGCTACTTCGGCCAGCGACCCTCCCATAGCTGGCGCAGGCACCGCGCCATCTCCTGGATCGGTCGCCGTCGAGCGGCGGTGCCGCTGGCGGTGCCTCGCGCGGTGCCGTCTCGTCGAACGTGCGCGCGATGTCGAAGAGCGCATCGCGCTGCTCGTCGGTGATCGTCGCCACCGTCCTCCAGCCGCCGAACTCCAGCACCCACGGCTTGCCGGTCGGGTGACACGACGAGTTGGACGGCGCGGTCACGCAGTAGCCGCCCTCGCCGCGCGTCTCGATCAGC
>JASFQX010000319.1:0-3680 GCA_050115215.1 Chloroflexota bacterium | reverse complement strand
CTTCGGGTCGCTGCAGGGTGAACGTCTCGACCGCCATCTCGCGGCAGGCCGGGGCCGACGTCAGAGAACCGGCAACCCTCCGCCTGTCCTGCGTGTCCACCATCGCGATCCCCCTCACGTCTTGTCGCTGCGGCTACGCACCCCCACGGTACGCCGACAGGCACGCAAGCTCAAGCGCCGGACCCCGCCAGTGTCGGATCCCCGCCCCGACTACTCCACGGCGATGACGATCCGCTCGTCCTTCTCATGCTGCTCGACCACGACCAGGGTGCCGTGGGCGTTCGGGTCCTCCGAGGCCCGGATGATCGCCTCGAGGTCGATGCCGTTCTCGTGGAGCTCGGCGGCCGCCTGGGCCGGCATCAGGTTGGAGGCGATCTTGAGCACGCTCACGGGGATGCTCACGGTCGTGCTCGGCTCGGTCGCCGTGCCCTTGAACACCCGGATCTTCAGGTCTGCCATGTCGCTGTCCTCCTCCGCGATGTGCCCGCGGACGGTCCGCTGCCAGTGCGCAGGCACGGTCATCGTGTCGGGCGCGCCCGATACCCCACGATAGCCCAGACCCGACAGAGCACGGCCCTTCGGGACGCCAGCACCGGCGGATGGCTGGCCCTCGGCTTGCGGCTGGACCATAGTCTGTAGGAGTGCGCGGGGTGACCCCGCGCCGTGCGGGGGGACGATGCAGCCGGACCCACTGGCGGCGCTGCTCAGGGAGAGACGGGCTGATGGACGACATCCTCACGGTCATCTTCGCCATCGCCGTGCTCGGCCACGGCGCCGCGCACGCGGTCGCGACCGTCAACCTCGGCCGACAGGTCGCGGGGAGGCCCGGGGAGGGCGTCATCACCGTCCGCACCCCCCTGCTGCCGAACCTCTCGGACGCAGCCTCGGCCGGTCTTGCCTTCGTCTTCTGGCTGCCCGCGAGCCTCGGCTTCATCGTCGCCGTCCCGGCCATGCTGAACCTGTTCCTTGATGACCTCCCTTGGTCGGCCACGCTCGTCGCGGCAGCGCTCATCTCGATCGGCGGCATCGCGCTGTTCACCGGCATCTGGCCCGGTGGCGAGGCCCGCCTGCGGGTCCTGCACGTCGCGCTCGCGGTGGGCATGGACCTGATCATCATCGTGACCCAGCTGGTGCTCGGCTGGCCGGCTGCCTGAGCACCGGCCCCGGGGCTGCCGACGTCGGCGACCGAATGGGCTATTGACGGCGACCGAGGCAGCGGGACGATGGTGCCGGCGTCAACCGTGGCGCCAGCCTGCCTTCGAGGTCCTGCCATGCGACGCTCCCTCCCCATCGCGATCGCCGGTGCGCTGCTCGCGACCACGTTCCCGTTGCCCGCGGTCGCCCAGCTGCCGACCGGCGGCTCCGACGTCATCCTCGTCGATGCCGGTGCCGAGCCGCGGCGAGAGCTGCGCTACGACTGGACCGTCGGTCATCGTGAGCATCTCCGGTCCAGCGTGACGGTGGACATGGCGGCGGTGGAGGGTGGGCGACCGGTGATGACCATGGAGCTGCCGGTGTCGATCACAGTCAACGCCAGGGTCACCCAGGTGGAAGAGAACGGGACCGCGACGGTCGCGATGACCTTCGAGGACGCCACGTTCGGCCCGCTGTCGGCGTCCGGGACCGGGGCGCCCGGTGGGGACGCTGCTGCTGCTGCTGCCTTCGATGAGGCCATGGCCGCGGTGACGCCGCTGCTGGGCCAGGCTCGCGCCTGGCAGGTGATCAGCGATCGGGGAGCCGTCCTCCGCTCGACGATGGACCTTCCCGAGGGCTTCCCCGGCGAGGTCGAGGAACGCATGGTGCAGGCGAGCAGCACGGTGGCACTGCTGCCGGAGGAGCCGGTCGGCGTCGGGGCGCGCTGGGAGTCGACCGGATCGACCATGAGCCAGGGTGTCAGCCTGTCGGTGACGACGACGATGGAGGTCACCGCCATGGAGGGCGACGACGTCACGCTGGCGATGTCCACTCGCCTGGCCGACGGCACCGAGGCCGTCATCCCGACGGTCAACCCCTTCGATACGTTCGAGGTCCAGGGTGGCGGCACGTACCATCTCGATCTGGGTGGGGTGTTCCCGCGCCAGGCAGCCGTCGACATGGACATGGCCATGGCCGGCGACATCCCGGATGGTTCTGGCCGCTCCACCCCCGTGGTCATGGATATCGGACTGGCCATGTCCCTTGAAGCCGCCGACGTGACGTGAGTGCTGCCGGCGTCCGGGTCTTCCGCCGGGCGTCGCGCTTCCCCGCAGGCCACGCGCGACGTGGCCACCAAGAGACAACGGGAGGACACCAGTGCGACTGTTCCGACGCAAGCAGGAGGAAGAGCCCGTCGACCTGGAGGCCCGCTCGCCCGAGACGGGGCTCCGGTACAAGGACATCGTGCTCATGGGCCAGCTGCTCCAGCAGGGCGCCGACCTGAGCCAGCCGCGCCACGCGCTCTACTACCTCTACTTCGCAAGCGCCGAAGCCGCGGAGGCCGGCGCTGCCGAAGGACGGGATGCGGGGTACGGATGTGAGGTGCGCGATCCGCTGCCCGAATACCCGGGCCAGTGGTCCCTCGTCTGCGAGCGCGAGGACGCCGTCCTCGATATCGACGGCGTGCGCACGGCCGACGACCTGTTCCAGGGCATCGCGGATCGCCACGGGGGCGAGTTCGACGGCTGGGAGGCCGCGCTCTAGGACCTGTCTCAGCGTCAGTCAGGACGGTGCTTCGTCGACGCCGTCATCGCTCGCCGACCACGGCTCGAGCGCCTCAGCCAGCGGTGCCGCGAAGCGCGCGAGCTGGTCGGGCGTCTCGTGGGAGGGCACGCCCTCCACCCACGAGCGAGCCACCATCAGCGCGAAGAGCCGCCCGACCGCCACCCCGAGCAGCGCCGCGAGCGGCGATCCTCGTCTGGCCATGGCGGCCAGGCGATGGGCAGCGTCGCGGTCGTCGACCTCGAGGAGGAAGACCGTCAGCTGCTGGCTCGCGTGGTCCGCGCTGACCGAAGGGCGGAGCCGGCCGTGGATCGTCGCCGTGCCGCGGGCGGACTCGACGATCGGACCGAGGGCCACATCGCCCGCGTCGCCCGCATCCGCGAGCCAGACCTGGGGCAGCTCCGAGGCCAGCAGAGGATCGTCAGCCTGGTAGGCGTCGGCGCTGATGACGCCGGCGATCGCGATCGCAGCGGCCGCCAGGTCCAACGTCGGCTTCCACCGCCCGAAGCCCCACTGCAGCAACCCCGCGCCCCCCGGCGCCTGCACCTCCACGAGCCCCCAGGCGTCACGCAGGTCGCGATCGGCCTCCGGGCGCGACAGGAAGCCGTCCGTTAGCGTCCGGAGCCCGTCGTCGCCGATGTCCGCGGCTTGGTTGAGCAGCGTCGATGCACTCGCGCCGCAGCGCTCCGCAGCATGGGACAGGACGGCCAGGGCCAGCAGCACGTCGCGCTGGTCGACGCGTTCGAGCTCGATGGCCGCGCACGCGGTGAGCCCGACCACGACCCGGTTCGGCTCGCCCGCCCGCATGGCGAAGACGGCCGAGCGGCGGGCAAAGGCCAGCAGCGTGTAGGCCTCGTCCAGGCTGATCGCCCGACGCATCCGGGCGCGCCCGTCCCGGCCCGCCGCCCCGAAGCGACCGACGTAGGCCGTCAAGGCCTCGTCAAGCAGGACCGGCCTGGGGTCGTAGAGGCCCAGCTCACCGG
>JASFQX010000318.1:0-3681 GCA_050115215.1 Chloroflexota bacterium | reverse complement strand
CAGCACGTACGTGGGCTTGCTCATCTCCTACTGGTTCGACGTGGCGGCCGGCGCCACCATCGTGCTCGTGGCCGTGATCGTCTTCTTCCTCGTCTTTGCCCTCTCCAACGTGCGCGACGCGAGCCGGCACGTGACCACGACCGACGCCAGCGGGGAAACGGTCTCATGACCGCCCGCCTCTCCGCGGCGACACCCACCGCGGCCGCGGCCGATACCCGCGAGGCGACCGGCTCCATCATCCTCGCCCGCGGTCTGGCCGTGGGCCACGGCAGTGACGTCGTGGTGCGCGATATCGAGCTCGACGTCCGCCCCGGAGGGTCACTCGCGCTGGTCGGCACCAACGGCTCGGGCAAGTCGACGCTGATCAAGACGCTGGTGGGGCTGCTGCCGCCCGCCGCCGGCTCGGTCGAGGTCCTGGGCCATCCACCGGGCAAGGCGCCGCGCCGGATCGCGTACCACGCCCAGTTCCACACCGCGGGCTACATCCTGCCCATCCGCGTCATCGACGTCGTGCGCATGGCGCGCTATCCGGCACTCGGCCTGACCGGGCGCATGGACGCGCGTGACCACGAGCTGGTCGAGGAGGGCATGGCCCGGATGGGCATCACCCACCTGGCCCGGGCGCCCATGCGCAGCCTTTCGGGGGGCCAGCTCCAGCGGGTGTATCTGGCCCAGGTGCTGGCGCGGGAGGCCGATCTCATCGTGGTCGATGAACCTACCGCCGGGATCGACGCCGGTGGTCGCGAGCTCTACCTCGACGCCTTCACCGCCGAGCTGCGGCGGGGCGCCGCCATCGTCACGGCCACCCACGACATCGCCGAGGCCATCGAGTACGACCAGGTGCTGCTCCTGGCGCGCCGCGTGGTCGCGCTGGGCGCGGGTCGCGAGGTGCTCACCCCGGACCGGCTGATGGAGACCTTCGGCATCGTGATCCAGGACCCGCACGAAGAGCATGCTGGCCGGTTCACGGTGGCCGAGGTGGCGCACGGCGGGCCGCAGACCATCGACACGCGTTGTCGTGACGACGAGGAGGACTGTGACGAGACGCGCGAAGGACAGGAGCACGCGGATGACGTGGTCTAGGCTAGGCCTTCGACGGGACGCGCACGATCGTCGTGCCCCCGGCAGAGCGGGATCGGAGGTGGCGTGTGGCCAAGACGGTGAGTGAGCTGGCCCGCGAGATCATCCAGCGGCTCGACCAGGGCGAGCCCCTGGAGTCGGCCATCTCGATGGTCCTGTCGAGCGAGGGCGTCGACGAGCAGGTGCTCATGGAGCTGCAGATCGCGGGGCTGCGCGATGCGGTCATCCACGAGGCCTTCCACGAGCTGCTCGACTGGCATGCGAGCTTCGGGGGGTTGGCCGAGTTCCTCGAGATCGACGAGGCCATCCATCGCACCGCCGAGCGCATCGGCCACGACTTCGAGCAGGACGTGCAGGATCATCCGGCCGACACGGGGCGCCTGGTCCACTGAAACGGCCGGCACACTCGTGTCCTGCCTGCCTGTCACGGGGCGAGGAGACCGTGACGCACAGACCCGCGCTCAACGAGGAGGTCGCGACGGCTTCGTGGTCGAGCGCTCCGGCGAGGTCGTGGGCATGCTCGTCGTCCGGCCCAACATCCCGGGCCCCGGCTCGCACGTGGCCAACGCCAGCTACGCGGTGCGGGCAGACGTGCGCGGGATCGGGCTCGGGCGCCGCATGGGCCAGGCCTCGGCGCCCATGGCCGTGAACCTGGGCTACGGGGCCATGCAGTTCAACACCGTCGTCAGCACCAACGTCCAGGCCCTGCAGCTGTGGCGATCGCTGGGCTTTCGCATCATCGGCACCGTGCCCGACGGCTTCCGCCTGCCGGACGGCACGTTGGTGCCGCACTTCATCATGTACCGGTCGCTGCCGTGAGCGCGGAGCACCGACCGCATGGGGAGCACCGTGGCTGGCTGGCGCGAACCGAGCTGCTGGCCGGAGCGCGCGCCATCCTGCCGCTATCGATCGGCGCCTTTCCCTTCGGCCTCGCCTACGGGGTCACCGTGGTCGAGTCGTCCATGGACGACCTGGTCGGGCTCATGGCCTCGTTCGTGATCCTGGCCGGCGCCGCACAGCTGACGGTCAGCGACCTCATCGACCAGGGAGCGCCCTGGTTCGTGGTCATCGGGACGGCGCTCGTCATCAACGCCCGCTTCACGATGTACTCGGGCGCGTTGGCCCCGTCCTTCTCGGCCTACCCCAAACGTTGGCGCATCCCCCTGGCGCACCTCATGACCGATCAGTCCACGGTCACATCGCTGCTCTACAACCAGCACGAGCGCGATCCCCGGCGGCGGCTGCCGTACTACCTTGGCGCCGGGTTCAGCTTCGCGGTGGCCTGGTGGATCGGGACCACCATCGGCATCCTCATCGGCGCGACCATCCCCTCCGAGCTCCAGGTCGGGTTCGCGGCTCCGCTCATGTTCATCGCCCTGGCCGTGCCCTCGATCCGCGACCGCGCTGCGCTCATCGCCGCGATCGTCGGCTTCTCGGTCACGCTCGTGGCCCGGGAGGCGCCCATGAACACAGGCCTGCTCATCGGCGCCGCCACGGGCATCGCCTTCGGACTGCTCGCCCGGAGCCGCACCGAATCCCGGGCCGAGCCCGCTGCCACCGACCCGAGCCGCGGCGAGGAACCCGATGGGGACTGACCTCCTGATCGTGGCGGCGGTCGCCGCCGGCACCCTCGCCATGCGCGCCTCGATGGTGACCCTGCTGGCGAACGTGACCATCTCCGACCGCGTCGAGCAGGCGCTGAGCCTGGTCGCACCCGCCGTGCTGGCGGGGCTGGTGGCCCAGACGCTGTTCCTCGATCACGGTGAGTGGCGGCCGTTCGGGACCTGGTACGTGGCCGGCGCGGTGGCCGCATTCGTCTCCTGGCGGACTCGGTCCTTCGGCTGGACGCTGGTGGCGGGCATGGGCAGCGTCTGGCTGCTGGAGGCGCTGCCGTAGGAGCTGCCGTCGTCGGTGGCACAGCCTCGGCGAGGGCACGTGGCGTGGCCTCGGCGCAGGCTTTCGGCGCCTTGCAGGCCTTGCGGGCGCACTTCTGGTGCGCCTACGCCATCAGTACTGCTCGTGCTTGACCATCGACTAGTCCACAAGTGCCACGTCGCCCACTACGATTCGCCTTCCACGCAACGGGTGCGCCGGCACGGCGCCGCCCGCTGCGGACGTCGTCATGTTCGAACCGATGCTGGAGCGGAGCGTAGTGGCCCTAGCCAGTCCCGCGGCCCGAACGGGGGCCTTGGCCCGCCTCGCGATCGTGCTCTGCGCGATCGCGCTCGTCGCTGGGGCCGTGCTCGTGTCGGCTCAGCCGGCCGCCGGCCAAGACCTGGGCTCCCGCATCGCGGCCGTTCGCGCCGCCCAGAAGGGGGCCCAGGCATCGATGCGCCAGCAGGACCGCATCATCCTGACCCTGAGCACGCAGCGCAAAGCCGCCAGCAAGCAGCTGAAGCCGCTGGAGAAGGCCCTCAACCGGGCCAGCGCGAACCTCGTTGTGGCCAAGTCCGTGCTGCAGGAGCGACGCGCCCGGCTGGCCGAGAAGGAGGCACTCTGGACCGGTCCCAACGCCAGCCCGCCGGGCGGTGACTGGCAGGCGCGACTGGCCGACATCCGCAAGGAGATCCGTGTGGCCGAGGCGCGCAAGGACAACATGGC
>JASFQX010000317.1:0-3685 GCA_050115215.1 Chloroflexota bacterium | reverse complement strand
CGGCCTGGAACGTGACGCCGTCGGTGGCCAGGGTCCACGGGTACCTGCTCGTCGACGGCGGCACGCTGACCGAGCGGGATATCCGCGAGGCTCTGGGCCTTTCGCACCGCGCCGCCTCGGTGGCCCTCGCCGAGCTGGAGGACTGGGGCCTCGTCGAGCGGGTGGAGGCCGCCCGGCGGGATCCTCGCCCGGGTCCGTCGGCCGTGGCCTGGCGCGTGATCGGAGACCGCTGGCGCTGGTTCCAGCGCGTGGCCGAGGAACGGCGCGCGCGCGAGGCCGATCCGCTGCAGCCACGCCTGGCCGACTGCCTGGCGCTCGCGGACGAGGCCGTGGCGGCCGCGCCCGGCGACGAGGAGGCCCGCCGGCTGCGCGCCTGGATCGCCGAGATCCAGGGCCTGGCCGAGCTCTTCGACCGCGCGCTGCGCGCGCTCTCACGCGCCGAGACCGGCGAGATCCAGGCCGGCTTCACGGTGCTGGCCCGGGTCTCGGATGAGACCCTCGACAACCTGCTGCGGCTCTTCGGCTCGCTGCCGGAGGACGAGCTGGCCGAGACGCTGGAGTCGATCTCGCGCACCTCGCCCACGACCGCCCGACGCGTCATGAGCGCCGCCAACCGCATCGCGCGGCTGAGCCGCTGAGTCGCTGGACACCCCGAGCGCACCGCTGGACACCCCGAGCGAACCGCTGACCACCCGCCCCAAGGAGGACACCATGAGCACCGCCTGGCCGCGCCTGCCCGCCGACGAGTGGGCCGACACACTCGAGACGCTGCACCTCTGGTCGCAGCTCGCGGGCAAGATCCGCATGGCCCGCGGCCCCTGGCTCAACCACGCCTGGGGCGTGACCCTCTACGTCACGCCGCGAGGTCTGACCAGCGGGATCGTGCCCTACGACGAGGAGGCCTTCGAGATCCGCTTCGACTTCATCGCCCACGAGCTGGTCATCGAGTCGAGCCGCGGCGGGCGGGAGACGGTCGCGCTGCGTGACCGTACGACGGCGGACTTCTACGCCGCGGTCATGGGCAGCCTCGAGCGGCTGGGCATGCCGGTCGCCATCGACCCCCTGCCCTCGGAGATCGCCGGCGCGATCCCTCTCGACAGGGACACCGTGCACGGCACCTACGTCCCCGAGCATGCCCGGCTCATGTGGCGGGCATGGCTGGCGTCGGAGCGCGTGATGACCGCCTTCCGCGCCGGCTTCCTGGGCAAGGCCAGTCCCGTCCATCTCTACTGGGGCGGGTTCGACCTCGCGGCCTACCGCTTCTCAGGGCGGCCTGCGCCCCCACACCCTGGCCCCGGGGCCCCCAACTTCCCCCTCGACGTGGCCCAGGAGTCGTACACCCACGAGCTCACGTGCGGAGGGTTCTGGCTGGGCACGCGCGACCTGCCCAGACCCATGTACTTCGCCTACGCCTACCCGGCGCCGGACGGCATGGCCGAGGCCGCCGTCCGCCCCGAAGCGGCCAGCTGGAGCGAGGAGATGGGCTACTTCGCGCTGCCTTACGAAGCCGTACGCACCGCGGACGATCCAGCCGCGGCCCTGATGGCGTTCCTCGAGTCCACGCACGCGGCAGCGGCCGATCTCGCCGGCTGGGATCGGGACGCGCTCGAGTACCAGCCGCCGAAAGGGCCGGACTGGTGGCGCAGCCGCCGCGGATAGGCCGAGCTCGCCGAGCCCGGGGAGCCCGGAGAGCCCGCCGCAACCCTGCCCGCTACCTACAATCGAGCCATGGCTGACAACGTCTCGAACCGCCCCCGGATGCCCGCCCTGATCAAGCGCGACGCGGGCGCGGTCAACGTCGAGCTCGGGTCGGTCCCGCGGCCGAGCCCGGGGCCGGACGAGGTCATCATCGAGGTCTGGGCCACGGGCATCTGCGGCACCGACCTGCACATCCAGGACGACGAGTTCCCGAGCATCCCGCCGGTGGTCATGGGCCACGAGGTCACCGGACGCGTGGCAGAGGCCGGACCCGGCGCGGAGGAATGGGTCGGGCAGCGTGTCTCACCTGAGACCTACTTCTACACCTGCGACCGCTGCCCCGCCTGTCTGGCCGGTCGCCGCAACCTGTGCCCCGAGCGGCGCTCCATCGGCAGCCACGTCAACGGTGGCTTCGCCACCTACCTGCTGGTGCCCCAGCGGAACCTGCACACGGTCCACGAGTCGGTGGGCGAGCATGCCGGTGCGCTCTACGAGCCGCTCTCGTGCGTGGCCCAGTGCCTATGCGACCCGGCCGTGGCCTCGCCCGGTGACACCGCCCTCGTGGTGGGGCCCGGAGCCATGGGCATCCTCAGTGCCCAGGTGCTCAAGGCGCAGGGTGCCGACGTCACCATCTCGGGCACGCCCGGCGACCAGCAGCGGCTCGACATCGCCGAGTCCCTGGGCCTGCGACCGGTGCTCGCCTCGGACCTCGAGCGCGTCGTCCCCGGCCGCGGCTTCGACGTGGTCGCGGACGCCTCGGGAGCGGAGCGCGGCATCGAGGCCGGGCTGCGGGCGGTCCGCAAGGGCGGCCACTATGTCCAGGTCGGCCTCACCGGTAAGCCCATCAGCGTCGACATCGACCTCATCTGCCTCAAGGAGCTGGTGGTGACCTCGGGCTTCGCCAGCACGCCCCGCTCGTGGCGCCGGGTGGAGCAGCTCATCGCCAGCGGTGCGGTCATGCTCGACCCGCTGGTCACCGACATCTCGCCGCTGTCGCAGTGGGAGACGTCGTTCGCGCGCACGCGCCGGGCGGACGGGCTGAAGCTGATGCTGGACCCGCGCCTGGACCGATGAGGCCGAAAGGAGGGATCCGATGAGCGCCACGTTCAGTCTCGCCGGCAGGAATGCCGTCGTCACCGGCCTGTCGACGGGGATCGGCCGCGCCATCGCCGAAGCGCTCGCCCGCGAGGGCGCCAACGTCGCGGGCGACTTCCAGAAGGACGAGGAAGCCGCGGCCATCACCAGGGGGCTCATCGAGGCCCACGGCCGCGAGGCGCTGGTGCTGCAGGGCTCCACCGCCGACGAGACCCACGTCGACGACCTGGCCGACCAGGTGGTGGAGCAGTGGGGCAGCCTCGACATCTGGGTCAACAACGCCGCGCGCATCTTCGTGAAGCCCTTCCTCGAGCTGACGACCGAGGAGTGGCACGGGCTGCTGGCCGCCAACCTGCACGGGTACATGTACGGCTGTCGCGCCGCGGCCCGGGTGATGGCAGCCCAGGACGGTCCGGGTCGCATCATCAACATCACCAGCCAGTCGGACATCCAGGCCATCAACGGCTTCAGCGCCTACATCACGGCCAAGGGCGGCATCAACGGCCTGACCCGTGTGCTGGCGCTGGAGCTGGCCGACTACGACATCACCGTCAACTCGGTCTCCCCCGGGCCCACGGACACGCCGCTCAACAGGACGGCCTGGACGCCCAAGGCGCGCGCGACCTACATCGAACGCATCGGCCTGCACCGGATCTCCGTGCCGGAGGAGACGGCCGACGTGGTCTGCTTCGTGGCCTCGCACGCTTCCCGCTTCATGACCGGGCAGGAGCTGATCGTGGACGGCGGGCTGTCGATCAACGGCAACGTCGGCCACACCGAGACCGATGTCGAGGGCGGCGAGGTCGAGTCGTAGGTTCGACCTCGTCGATGACGCACAGGCGAGCCCGCCCGGACCCGGACGGGCTCGCCTGTGCCTTGGGTCGTGCCTACT
>JASFQX010000316.1:0-2500 GCA_050115215.1 Chloroflexota bacterium | reverse complement strand
TATCGATCGTCGCCTTGGTGAGCCGTTACCTCACCAACGAGCTAATCGAACGCAGGCCCCTCCAGAAGCGCCCGAAGGCTTTGGTCATGAGACCGAACTCATGACCGCATGCGGTATTAGCCACCCTTTCGGGCAGTTATTCCCCACTTCTGGGCAGGTCACCCACGCGTTACTCAGCCGTTCGCCACTAACTTCCCCGGGCAAGCCCGAGGTCGTTCGTTCGACTTGCATGTCTAATGCACGCCGCCAGCGTTTATCCTGAGCCAGGATCAAACTCTCCGATAAGAAGGGTCCACCTCACGGAGGGCCCTAATGGTTCGGGGTTTGTCCGCTCACACAAACAGACTTGTCTGTCACTCTTCACTTGTTAAGGTGCTCCGGGGCACGACGAACTGTCGCCCGGCCGGCCTACTATGATGGCACATCTCGTGGGGGGCTGTCAAACACAGTCGGGACCGCCCCCGGACCCGGACTGGATCCGAGAGAGTCGCTGGCGCGGATGCCGCGCTGCGCGAGGCCGTATGGTACGGCCTCGCTCGAGCCTCGTCAAACCGCGGTGCGGACCTCGCAACCGCGATCCCTCTGGCCACGCCCCGGCGCGGAGCAGGCACGAGAGACGGTCCTCGCGAGCGGGCGTGCGGACCTGGCCCGCACGCGGGCGCCAGTCAAGGCGGCTCCGCCTAGATGATGCCGTTCTCGACGAGGTGGATGAAGGTGCCGGCGCTGATCCAGCAGAGCAGACCCAGGATCCATGAACCGGGCTCGCCCGCGAAGCTCGTCAGGATCCAATAAAGGATGAGGCCGAGCACGAGCGCGATGGCGGGCTTGATGAGGCGCAGCAGGGCTTCGTTGACCAGGTACCTCATCGGCTGCTGCCTCCCTCGAGCTGATGCCGGCCCTGCAGGGCACGCACGAGCGTGACCTCGTCGGCATATTCCAGGTCACCGCCGACCGGGATCCCGCGGGCGATGCGCGAGACGGCTCCCACCTGGTGGCCGATACGCTCGGCGATGTACATGGCTGTGGCTTCGCCTTCCAGCGTCGGGTTGGTGGCGATGACCACCTCCTCGTAGGGCTCACCGGCGGCCTGCCGTTCGCCGACGCGCTCGAGCAGCTCGCGGATGTGCAGCCGGTCCGGCCCGATGCCATCCACCGGGGAGATGGCCCCGTGGAGCACGTGATAGCGGCCCTTGAAGGCCCGCGTCCGCTCGAGCGCCAGCACGTCAAGCGGCTCCTCCACGACGCACAGCCGGGTGTCGTCGCGCAGGGGGTCGGCACAGATGGGGCACAGCGGGCCGGTGCTGATGTCGAAGCAACGCTCGCAGAAGACGACGTCGTCCCGTACCGACACGAGCGCCGCTGCGAGGGCGCGGGCCTCGGTGTCCGGTGCGCGCAGCAGATGGTAGGTCAGGCGCTGCGCGGTCTTGGGCCCGATGCCGGGCAGGCGGGCGAAGGATTCGATGAGCCGGGCGACCGGCTCGATGAGCTGGCTCAAGCGGACGCGGGCTACACGCCCCCGAGGCCGAGCCCTGGGGGCAGGCCCAGGCCACCGGCGATGCTCTGCATCTTCTCGTCCGCGGCAGCCTTGGCGTTGGTCTGCGCATCGGCGACCGCGGCCACGACCAGGTCCTGCAGGCCCTCCAGATCATCCGGGTCGACGACCTCGGGATCGATGCTGACCGAGACGATGTCGAGCTTGCCGCTGACCACGGCCGTCACCACGCCGCCGCCGGCACTGCCCTCCACGCGCAGCTCGTCCAGCTCCTGCTGGGCGCGCGCCATGTCCGCCTGCATCTGCTGGGCCATCTTGGCCAGGTTGCCCATGCCCACGCTCGTTACTCCTTCCCTTGCGCTTCGCGCTGTCGTCTCTTGCTTCGCGCTGGCCTACTCGACATCGTCAGCCGCCGCCAGCTCACCGTCGAAGATCTGCCGGGCCTTGGCCACGAGATCGCCTTCGCCGGAGCCGACCGGCTCGACGAGCTCGAGGTTGGTCACCACGCAGCGTACCGCCACCGAGCGTCCGATGACGTCGCCGATGCCCTCCTCGAGGACCCGGCGCTTGCGCTCCGCGATGTCGCGCATGAACGCGTGATCCTCGGGGAAGCCCAGGACGAGGAAGCCGTCGCGCAGCTCCACGGGGCGGCAGGTGGTCACCAGCGGACGGTTGGCCGGGTTGCTACCGATGGCCGAGACGATCTGCGGCCAGGCCGCACGGACGGCCGCCAGGTCGGCATCTCCGCTGGCAGGCATGCCGCCCACGGCCGGAGTGGGCGGGGACGGCTCTTCGCCGCTGCCGGGGCCTGTCCCATCCGGCCGCGTCGCGATCGGGCCCGGCGACGCGGCAGCCGCTTCGGCAGGGGCAGCGGCTTCGGCAGGGGCAGCGGCTTCGGCAGGGGTGGCGGCTTCGGCAGGGGTGGCAGCCGCGGCAGGAGCGGTAGCCGCGGCAGGAGCGGTAGCCGCGGCAGGAGCGGCAGGAGCGGCAGGAGCGGCAGCCTTGGCG
>JASFQX010000315.1:0-3738 GCA_050115215.1 Chloroflexota bacterium | reverse complement strand
GACGTGCTGGAGGCGGAGCCCAACTCGCGCTTCCGCTTTCGCTGGAGGCACCCGCTCGACGGGGACATCAAGACCGAGGTCACGGTCTCCATCCGTCCCACCGGCTACGGATCGACCGTGACGCTCCAGGATGGGCCCTACGATATCGGCGAGGAGGCGTCCCTCGACGAGTACGCCCGGGCCATCGAGATCTGGGCCGCGGCGCTGACCCAGCTGCGTGCCTCGGTCGACTACTCGGTCGACCTGCGCAAGGAGCGCTAGGCAGGCTCAGGCGGCGGCCGCGGCGCCGGCGACGCCTCAGGCGCTCGCCTCCTCCAGGATGCCCAGCAGCTGCTCGGGTCCGTGGAAGCCGAAGTCTTGGAACGTCACCTCGCCCCGGCTGTCGAGCACGATCAGCGGCGTCGAGGGGGCCGACAGGATCTGCGGGCCGAAGCGGTCGCTGAGCGCGCGCGAGAGCTCCACCGGCGACTGCGCGAACGTCCATTCGTAGCCGCGGCGCTCGGCGTAGGCGGCCAGCGAGTCCGGGTTCTCGCCCGGGTCGATGCCCAGGCTGATGTAGGTCACGCCCGAGGCCTCGATCTGGTCGTAGACCTCCTTGACGTTGTCCTGCTGGGCTCGACAGTTGCTGCACCAGATGGCCATGGGCTCGATGGCCACGACCTCGCCACCAAGGCTGGCCAGCGAGAACGGCTCACCCGTCTCGGCGTCGGTCAGCTCGATGTCCAGCCACGAGGCCTCGGCCCCGGCCGCAGCATCGGTGGCCGCAGCCGCCGTCGCCGCATCGTCGGTACTGTCGCTGGCGCTGGTCGTGCAGGCGGCGGCGATGAAGGGCACGGCCACGAACAGGCCCAGCAGACGACGGCTGGGCGAACGGAAGCGGATCACGGGTCTCTCCTCGGCGTTGGTCGGGAGTGCAGCCTAGGGAGAGGCCGGTGACGGTCCTGTGTCGTTGCTTACATCGAGCGGTCGTCCTGTGACGGCCGTGTGACGGCTGGCGGCCCGGGCAACCGGTGCGGCGTCCCTGGTGGTCAGCCGGCGTCCCTGGTGGTCAGCCGGCGTCCCTGGTGGTCAGCCCGCGATCCAGGTGATCAGCCGGCGACCCAGGCCACGAGCTGCTGCCACATGGGGGCGTATCCCTCCCACTCCACGAAGGGCGGCGGGCACCAGTGCGGTCCGCAGTCGGAGGTGAAGGCCACGGCGCGGCCCCGGCCGAAGGTGCCGGCCACGATGAGCGGGTCGGCGCCAACGGCCACCACCAGGTCCGCGCCCTCCTTGGGCTGGACCCGGTTGTAGCCCAGGACAGCGGGCCACTTGGACGGGAGGCCGGCTGCGATGGGGTGGTCGAGCTGACGGACGAGGGGCACGGTACCGGACGGCGACTCGACGCGATCGTCACCCGGCAGCAGCGTGACCGGGAGGGCCTCCTCCACCGGCGTGCCGGCCCAGCGGGCCTTGGCTTCGATGCCCTGGAAGGTGAGGTAGCCACCGACCATGACCAGGCCGCCACCGTCGGCCACGTAGTCGCGGATGGCGACCAGGCGGTCCGGACGCGGCACCGAGCGGGCGAACGTCTCGGGATGCAGCAGGAGCGTGTTGCTGCCGATGTCGCTGAGGATCACCGCCCCGTAGCCCTCCAGCTCCCCGACCGTGCTGGGGAAGTCGGTCGCGGCCACGTGGTTCGGGAGGTAGTCGACCTCGTAGCCGCCCGCCTCGAGGGCCGATCGAAGCGGGCCCACGCCCTCCTCGTATGCGGTGGTGGTGAAGGAATCGAAGCCCTTCTGGTGGATGCTGTGCGTGACCCAGGACTCGCCGGCGATGAGGATTCGTTGCGTGCTCATGGCGCGATAGTAGTCCCCGGGCGACGGACCAGGACTTGTGCCCGCCAGCTCAGCTCGTCCCCGATGTGACGGCGGCGCGCCATAGATGGACAGGACGCGCAGAATCGGAATCAGTGGGCAGGTCCCGGACCCTTGGTGCCGGCGACCGATCATCAGAGTCGGGCGATCGCGACCAGGCTCGCTGTAGCGCTGGGGGAGTTGAGGAATGGTGGGTACACGGGCCAAGGGCTTCCTGCTGCTGGTCACCGTATTGCTGATGGCGTCTTCGCTCGCTCTCCCACCACCTGCCGTGCGCTCAGCCGATGGAGGGGATGCGAAGTCAGCGGTCCGAGACCTCTGGCTCCACGAGGGCGACACCGTCACCCGCGTGGATCATGCGACCGGAGAGATCGTCGATCGCTGGGACGTCCCGGCTCCCGACTGTCCCTCGTCAGACGGCGGCCGGGTCTACGTTCAGGCGGACGGCGAGGCCGCCTGGCTCCTGATCGCGGACGCCGAGTGGGAGACCCCCGTGCTGGAGTGCGTCGTCCGCCTCCCGCTCGACGGCTCGACGGGGCTCGAAGCCTATCCGGTGCCGACCGGCCGCAAGCCCACGTTCATCCACGATGCGGCGAACTGGGGCGACGACCTCTGGGCGGTTGTCTGGAAGAAGCAGGGTGCCGCGGACACCCTCGAGTACTACGACGACTGGTCGCTGGCCCGCCTGGACCGCTGGACCGGCGGCCTGACCCGGGTGCTGCCCAGGGTCGTCGCGCTGGCCCCGACGGAGGTTGGCCTCGTGGTCCTCTACTCCCGGAAGGGTTCGAAGGAAGGCGCTCGGCGACCCCTTCGGCTTGGGATCGTGGAGCCGGGCGCGAAGGCGCCCCGGGAGATCGCGTTCGAAGCGGCGTTGCCACGCACCAAGAAGGGCACGTACGTCACACCGCGCCTGCGGCTCGCCGCGGGGCATGAGGGGACCGTCGCGCTATTCGACGAGGACGCGGGTCGCGACATCATCGTGTTCGACCCGGCCTCGGGCGCGGTCCTCGGACGGGTGGCGCCACCCGAGGGAGCGACCGCCATCGGGCGTGTCGGGCCCGTGTCCGACGGCGTCTGGATGAGCGGTCTGCTCGAGGGCGGGGACGACTTCGTCCGCTACGTCCCCTTCGATGGCTGGTCCTCGCTCGACGTCGATCCCTGCTCGGAGGTGGCCGCGGACTGCTACGCCCAGGTGGAGACGGCGAGCGACGCCGGAGCCTGGCTCAGCGCCTGGCCGTACGACGACGCCTTCGAGGTCGTCCTCGACCGGGTGGTCATGCGCCGATACGACATCAGCGGTCAACGACTGGCGGAGATCACCGGCGAGGAGCTGTTCGGGAACCGGTAGGGCGCAGCATCCCGCAGTCCCGCCCATGGGCAGCCGGTGTGTCCGACTGCGCCTGGCGGGATCCGCGAGCCCGGCCGGCGCCTGCTCGGTCGCGCAGACTACGATTCGCAGGACAGTCGTGCTGGCGGCGATGGGTGAGGCAGGCGGAGGTACGGATGGTTCGAAGCCCAGCTCATCGTCTTCGGTCCCACGGCGCCGGGCTTGCGCGTGCGGGTGGACCAGGCCGCCCCCGGGGGATGCTCGCGTTCACCGGCCTCCGGAGCTGCGCGGTCATCGAGGAGCGATAGGCGGCGCCATGGACCAGCTCATCGTGGCCGGAACGTTCCTCCTCATCGGCTCGATCATGGCAGCGATCGGCGGGGTCGCGGCCGCCTGGGCCGGCCATGCGCTCCAGGCGCGTACCGACCGCAGCACCCGCTTCTTCGACGAGAAGGCGCGGGCATTCCGGCAGCTCATGGCCAGCGCGCACGAGCACTGGTGGCGTATCCGTGAGCAGGTCGAGGAGTCACGCGAGACGAACGTGGATGGCACGGC
>JASFQX010000314.1:0-3749 GCA_050115215.1 Chloroflexota bacterium | reverse complement strand
GAGACGGGTGCGCGCCTCTTCGACGAGCACGCGGAGGAACACTTCGGCGACTTCTTCGCCATCGTCCTCGACGGGGTCGTCGAGTCGGCCCCGTCGATCAACGCCCGGCGCTTCGGCGGCAACGCCCAGATCAGCGGCGACTTCACGGTGGAGGAGGCGACCAACCTCGTGACCGTGCTCAAGTTCGGCTCGCTGCCGCTGGAGATCCGCGAGGTCGGCTTCAGCAGCATCAGCGCCACGCTCGGTCTCGACTTCCTCAACCAGACCATCCTGGCGGGCATCATCGGCATCGCGCTGGTGTTCGCCTTCATGCTGCTCTACTACCGCGTGCCGGGCATCGTGGCCTGCGTCGCGCTCATAGCCTACGGCGTGTTCGCCTGGGCCATCTTCCAGCTCGTGCCCATCACCCTGACCCTGGCCGGCATCGCCGCCTTCATCCTCTCGGTGGGCATGGCCGTCGATGCCAACATCCTCATCTTCGAGCGCACCAAGGAAGAGCTGCGCAGCGGCAAGAACCTGAGCGCGTCCGTGGAGGCCGGCTTCAACCGCGCCTGGACCTCGATCTTCGACGCCAACGTCTCCACGCTCATCACGGCCCTCATCCTCTACTACTTCGGGACCTCGATCGTGAAGGGCTTCGCGCTGGTGCTGGGCGTCGGCGTGCTGCTCTCGATGTTCACGGCCATCGTGCTCAGCCGCATGATGCTGCGCTGGATCGTGCAGCAGCGCTGGGCCCGGCAGGCGCACCTCTTCGGCATCGCCGACTCCGAGATGTCGGTGGACGCTCGCAGCCGGCGTGAGGCGGCCGCCTGATGGACATCATCGGCAAGCGCCGCTACGGCTACCTGCTCAGCGGCATCCTCGTCGCCCTGGGCCTGCTCTTCATCCTGGCCACGCTCATCCCCAACGGCAACGTCGGCCTTCAGTTCTCCATCGCCTACACCGGCGGCACCGTCTGGGAGGTCCACTTCGAGGAGGGCGCACCCGACCCCAACGACGTGCGCGCGGTGCTCGAGGAGGAGGGCCTGACCGGCGAGGTCGCCATCACCGAAGCCAACGAACGCGAGTACGTGCTCATCCGCACCGAGCCGCTGTTGCGGGAGACCGAGGTGGTCGAGGGCTCGGCCGCCGCAGCGGTGGCCGCCGAGCAGGATGGCGCCGAAGCCGCCGCATCGCCTGACGCCACGACCGAGCCCGAGGCCACGACCGCCGCCACGACCGCGGCCACGACCGAGCCCGAGGCCACGACCGAGCCCGAGGCCACGACCGACGCCACGACCGAGCCTGAGGCTACGGCCCAGGCCACGGCGGCCCCCACGGCCATCGCCGCATCACCCGCCGCCACGACCGCGGCCACGACCGAACCCGAGGTCACGACCGAACCTGCGGCCACGCCCGGAGCGCTGGGAATGCTCACGCCCGCCGATTCACCCGCGCCTGACGCCTCGCCGGCCCCCGCCGCGGCCGCGAGTGAGGATGGGGGCCCGGTCGCGGGCGTGCCCACCGAGGGGCAGCTGGGCGAGCTGGCCACCGCGCTCCAGGCCCAGTTCGGTCGCATCGACGAGGTCCGCCAGGAGAACTCGGTCGGGCCGGTCGTCAGCCAGGAGCTGATCTGGCAGACGCTCACGCTGGTGCTGTTCGCGGCCGTGGCCATCATGATCTGGGTGGCCTACCGCTTCCGCGATTTCCGCATGGGCGTCACGGCGCTGACGGCGCTGCTGCACGACGTCATCATCGTAGTCGGCACCTTCGCCTTCCTGGGCACGTTCATCGGGCTCCAGATCGACGGCCTCTTCGTGACCGCCATGCTCACCGTCATCGGCTACTCGGTCCACGACACCATCGTCGTCTTCGATCGCATCCGCGAGAACCGGCAGCGCCACCTTGGTGAGCCGCTCCCGTCGATCGTCAACCACAGCCTGGTGCAGACCATCGGTCGCTCGCTGACGACCTCGCTCACGCTCGTCGTCACGCTCGTGGCGCTGATGCTCTTCGGCGGTGAGGCCATCCGCTCCTTCACGTTCGCGCTGCTCATCGGTGTCGTGGCCGGCACCTACTCCTCGATCTTCGTGGCCACGCCGCTGTTCCTCGACTGGCACCTGTGGGATGACCGGCGCAAGGCCAACCAGCCGGTCGAGGCCAAGGCGGAGAGCAGCGCTGCCTAAGCCCGGGTGAAGCCCGAGGTGCACACTGGCGTCGCCATGCCGGAGCTGACGCCGCGTTACCACTGGGTCGTGCCCGAGGCCCATCCGCTCTCCGAGGCCACCATCGCGGAGGCCAGGCGTCGCGGTCTGTCCGCGCGAGCCCTGCGCGTGCTCTCCAGGCGTGGTCCGGTCGACCCGGCCGAGCTGGCCTCCCGCTTCGATGCCCCCGAGGCCGGCCTGCACGATCCGGGTCTGCTGCCGGACGCGGCCGTCGTTCGCGCTCGTGTCGCGGCCGCGCGCAGGGCAGGGGAGTCCGTGCTGGTGCTGGGGGACTTCGACGCCGACGGGCTTACCGGCCTGGCCATCCTCACCGAGGCCCTGCGCCGGCTGGGCCTGACCGTCGAGCCGTACGTGCCCGATCGCACCGACGAGGGCCACGGGCTGTCGATGGCGGCGGTCGAGCGTGCGCGTGCTGCCGGGCACACGCTCATCCTCACCGCCGATACGGGCTCCGCCAGCGTGGCGGAGGTGGCCGCAGCGGCGAACGCCGGCATCGACGTCATCATCACCGACCACCACGTGCTGGGCGCGGTCCGCCCCGACGCGGTCGGCCTGGTCAACGCGCAGCGGCCGGAGAGCACCTACCCGGACCGCCGACTCTCGGGCGCCGGCATCGCCTTCAAGGTGGCCCAGCTGCTCCTCGACGACTCGCCCGAGGCACGGGAGGCGGCCCTGGCCCTGGCCGACCTGGCGGCCGTCGGCTCCATCGCGGACGTGGTGCCGGTGGTGGGCGAGAACCGCTCCATCGTGCGCCTGGGCCTGGCCCGTCTCGAGACCTCGCCGCGGCCCGGTCTGGCCGCGCTCATGCGTCGGGCCCGTGTCGAGCCGGGCGGGATCTCGACCGACGACATCTCCTTCGGCGTGGCCCCGCGCCTTAACGCCATGGGTCGCATCGGCGATCCGGCCGTCGCCGCGCGCCTGCTCCTGGCCGCGGACGCCGAGACCGCCGAGCAGCTGGCGGAGGAGCTGGAGCTGGCGAACCGGCGTCGCCGCGAGCTGACGGTGACGGCCATGACCGAGGCGCGGGCCTCGCTGGCCGCTGCGCCCGAGGCGCCCTTCAGCGTCATCGCCGGCGAGTGGCCGGTGGGCATCATCGGGCTGGTGGCCGGTCGCCTGGCCGAGGAGACGGGGCGGCCGACGCTCGTGCTCTCGACGGCCGTCGATCCGTGGCGAGGTTCCGCGCGCAGCGCCGGCGGGGTGGACCTGGCCGCCGCCCTCGCCGCCTGCAGCGACCTCCTGGAGCGCTTCGGTGGCCACCCGGCGGCGGCCGGATGTCATGTCGCGCCGGACCGCGTGGACGAGCTACGCGAGCGCCTGAACGCCTTCGTGCGCGCGCGACCCCCGGCCGATGAGCGCCCCAGCCTCTCCATCGACCTCGTGCAGAGCGCGGATGCCGCGGATTACGTACTCTTGCATGAGCTGGCACCCCTGGAGGGGGCCGGAGAAGCACCGCCGCTCGTCGGCATCGCGGGCCTCGCCGTGACTCGGGTCCGTGCCGCGAACGGAGGCCATACACAGCTCACGCTGCGCCGGGGACGTGAGGTG
>JASFQX010000313.1:0-3751 GCA_050115215.1 Chloroflexota bacterium | reverse complement strand
CGGATCGGTTTGAATCTCACCGTCATCGGCTCGGCGCCGGCATGGGCCGAGAGCCCGGGCCGACCATCGTCCTGCTACATGGTCGAGATCGGCGACGAGGCGCTCCTCCTCGACCTGGGTCAGGGGTCGCTGGGCTCGCTCTTCGCGCATCGCGACCCATCCACGGTCAGGGCCGTGATCGTCAGTCACATGCATGGTGATCACCATGTCGACCTCATCCCGCTGCGCAACCTGCTCTACTACCACTACGCGGAGCCGCGAGGCATCGGCCTGCACCTGCCGGCCGGCCTGCGCAAGCGCTATGACGCATTCACGGGCGAGGACGGCTTCCTCGACTTCATGGAGGGCGCAGACGTGACCGAGGGAACCAGCACCATCGGCCCGTTCACGGTGCAGGCACATCCGGTCACTCACGCCGAGAACAGTCATGCGTTCCGCGTCACCGACAGTGCGCACCCGGGCGCTCCGGGGCTGGTCTACAGCGGTGACTGCGGTCGCGCCGATGACCTGTTGCCCCTGATCCGCGAAGGCGACACCCTGCTCTGTGAGGCATTCTGGTCGACCCGAGAACCCATTCCCGGCGCCAACCACCTCGACGCTGCACAGGCGGCCGGCGTGGCTCGGCAAGGAGGAGCTGCTCGCTTGATCCTGACCCACATCCTCGAGTCCTACGACCCACAGGCTGCGCTGCAGGCTGCACGGCAGGTCTTCCCCGGACCCGTCAGCCTCGCGGAGCCGGAGTTGGTCGTGACCATCGGCGCTACCCGATGAGCCGCACGCCCGCCGTCCTCTCGGTACGTTCGCGGATCCGCACCCTCATCGAGGAAGCGTGGCGCCGGGGCACGGAGTCCGGTGCCCTGCCGCCGGTGGGCATCGAGCACCGACCGACGATCGAGGTCGAGCGCCCGGCTAACCCGGACCACGGCGACCTGGCGACGAACCTGGCCCTGAAACTGGCTCGACCGATGCGCCGCGCGCCGCTTGGCATCGCTGAGGCTCTGGCCGACGCCATGGGCCAGCTTCCCGCAGGCGACGCTCTGAGTGGGGTCTCGGTGGCGGCGCCCGGCTTCCTCAACATGCGCCTGTCGGCGTCCTGGCTGGAGCAAGTGCTCGATGAGGCCCGCGCCGCGGGAGAGCAGTTCGGCCGCGTGGAGCAGGAGCGTCCGCTCAACGTCAACGTCGAGTTCGTCTCGGCCAATCCCACTGGTCCGCTGCACGTGGGCAATGCGCGCGGTGCCTTCGTGGGCGATCTCCTGTGCCGAGTGCTCGAGGGTGGCGGCCATCGCGTGACCCGCGAGTACTACTTCAACGATTCCGGTGCGCAGATCCGCAACCTCGGCGCCTCGGTGATCGCGCGCAAGCTCGGCTTGGAGATCCCCGAGGATGGCTACCACGGCACGTATGTGGACGAGCTGGCAGCCGAGCTGCCGGAGCCGGTCTGGGCGGCCGCGAGCGAGCCCGGTGCCGACCGTGAGGGGCTCATCAGCGCGTGGGCTCAGGAGCGAGTGCGCTCCGGCATCCAGGCCAGCCTGGAGCGTCTCGGCGTCCATTTCGACGTCTGGACGAGCGAGGCCAGCCTGCATCGCGACGGCTGGGTCGAGCGCTCGGTCGAGCAGTTGCGTCAAGGTGGCCACATCTACGAGGAGGACGGAGCGACCTGGTTCCGCTCGGCCGCCTTCGGTGACGACAAGGACCGTGTGGTCTACCGCTCCGGTGGCGAGCCTACGTACTTCGCCTCGGACATCGGCTACGTCAGCGAGAAGTTCAGCCGGGGCTTCGACAAGCTCATCTACATCTGGGGCGCCGACCACCACGGCACCGTGGCCCGAGTCCGCAACGCTGCCGAAGCCATGGGCTTCGACAAGGACGCGGTGGAGATGCTGCTGGTGGCCTGGGTGCGGTTCGTGCGCGATGGCGAGGAGATCCCCATGAGCAAGCGCTCCGGAGAGTTCCTCACGCTCGACGAGCTGCTCCAGGAGCTGGGCGTGGATGCCGCCCGCTGGTCGTTCGCCTCGCGCGCGGCCAGCTCGCCCATCGATGTCGACCTCGAGCTGGCCAGGAAGCAGTCGGCGGAGAACCCGGTCTACTACGTTCAGTACGCGCACGCGCGCATCAGCTCGATCCTGTCCAAGGCGGCGGAGGCCGGACTCACGCCCGCCGCCGACCTCGGTGGCGTGCTGGCGGGGGACGAGGTCGCCACCGGACTCGCTCACATGGTCCTGCGACTGCCTGAGGTGGTGGAGGACGGCGCCCGTGATGAGGAGACACACGGCATCACCACCTACGCCATGGAGCTGGCGACGACGTTCCATGCGTACTATCGAGACCGGCGAGTGGTCGACCCGAGCGATCCCGAGACGTCGGCCGGCCGCCTTGCGCTCGTCGGGGTCACGCAGGCAGCCATCCGCAACGCGCTGACGCTGCTGGGGATCTCCGCGCCCCAGTCGATGTGAACCCGGCGCGCTTCGGCGGCCGCTGACGAAGGCCGGGCTGCTGGCCCGGCCTTCGTGTGGCGCTGGTCCGAGACCGCGATCGACCCGCCGTCTACTCCGCCGCGGGCAAGCTCAGCCCCAGCGACTCAGCCACGGTGGGCAGCGTCTCCACGCTGCCTGTCGCCAGCACCACCACGGGATCGGAGAGACCGCCCGAGACGTCATCGGCGAGCACGATGTGAGCGCCCGGCAGGTCTGCCAGCACCTGCTCGGCCGCGCCGACGAACTGGTCGACGTCCTTCTGGGCGTCCCACGTCGTCTGCCACACGATCGCCCACTGACCGTCGGGACCGCTGAGGCTGACGAGGCGGTCGCCACCCCAGCCTGCCGCCGCGTTGGCCTTGGGCAGCTTGACCGGCGCCTTCGGTCCGGACTGATCGCCCGGCTGGCCGTTGGCTAGCCAGACGCCGATGCGCAACTCGCCCATCGTCTGCTGCCACTGCTCGTTCCAGCCATTCCCGAGCCGTCCGACGATGCCGTCCATGTCGATGGTGATCGGGCGGTCGTTCGGATAGAGCTTGGGGTGCATGATCTGCTCGGTGGACTCCGGAACGCGTCCCCACGCCCCGTCGACATCGTCCCAGCCGCCGTTCTTGCGCAGCTGATCGACGAAGGCACGGCCCTCGAGGAACGGGAATGAGTACTCGCGCTGGAGCAGCAGCGGCATCCCGGCGAAGATTCCGTCGTCGCCGGGCACGATGACCTCGTTGGCCCTGTTGGCGTTGCCGTAGTCAGCCGCCCACCCGAGCAGCACCGCGGTGCCGTCGCCCTGTTCGAGGGCGTAGGCAGCCATGGCCTCGTCGCCACGAGTCTTGTCCCCGACGCGGGCTGCGTCCGCTCCGTTTCGCTGCAGGGTCATGGCTCGCCCGAACTCCCGTGCGGCCTCAGCGCGCTGGGCGCCATCGAGCCTGTCGATGGCATCGAGCACCGACTGTCGACCTTGGTCCTCGCGGTAGGCCACGGGCAGCGCCTGCCCGTAGAGCTGTTCGAGCAGAACGGCGAGGTCGTCACCGCTGTCGAGCAAGCCGAGGCGCTTGAGCACTCGCTCCTCAGCCTTGATCGCATCCACATCGCGCAGGATGCTGATGCGTTCGCCGAGCACCAGCTGCTGCTCACGCGTGCTCACCCCGTCGTACGGCGTCGCCTCGAGATCGAGGCCACGGACCGTCGCGGCCTGCGCACCGACGCTGTCGAGCTGCCCGGCGACTTGCGCGTTGTCAAGGTCGCCTCCGGCTCCCAGCGGCTCGACCACCGGTCCC
>JASFQX010000312.1:0-3754 GCA_050115215.1 Chloroflexota bacterium | reverse complement strand
ACCGCTACCTGCACAACCGCGGCATCAAGGACACCTCCAACAGCCGCGTGTGGGCCTTCCTCGGCGACGGCGAGACGGACGAGCCCGAGTCGCTGGGCTCGCTCAGCATCGCCGCCCGCGAGGGGTTGGACAACCTCGTCTTCGTGGTCAACTGCAACCTGCAGCGGCTCGACGGACCGGTGCGTGGCAACGGCAAGATCGTGCAGGAGCTGGAGGCCGTCTTCCGCGGCGCCGGCTGGAACGTGATCAAGGTCATCTGGGGCCGCGAGTGGGACGAGCTGCTGGCGCGCGATCCCGGCGGCGTGCTCGTCCAGCGCATGGCCGACGTCGTCGACGGCGAGTGGCAGAAGTACTCGGTCGAGCCCGGCTCGTACATGCGTGAGCACTTCTTCGGGGCTGACCCTCGTCTGGCGGCGATGGTCGCGGACAAGACCGACGACGAGCTCAAGGCCTTGCGCCGCGGTGGCCACGACTACCGCAAGCTCTACGCCGCGTACCACAAGGCCATGCAGCAGAACGGCGCGCCCACGGCCATCCTGGCCAAGACGGTCAAGGGTTGGACGCTGGGCTCCTCGGTGGAGGCCCGCAACATCACCCACCAGGCCAAGAAGATGAACGACCAGGAGGTGCGTGTCTTCCGCGACCGGCTCGAGCTGCCCATCCCCGACGAGGCCCTGGCTGAGGTGCCCTACTACCACCCCGGCCCCGACTCGCCGGAGGTCAGGTACCTGCAGGAGCGCCGCGCGGCCCTGGGCGGTCCATCCCCGCGTCGGGTCGTCATCAGCAAGCCGCTCGATACCCCGGGCGACGATGTCTACGGCGAGTTCGACTCTGGCTCGGGCGGGCAGGCCGTCTCGACCACCATGGCCTTCGCCAAGCTGCTGCGCAACCTGTTGCGCGACAAGGGTGTAGGCGAGCGCATCGTGCCCATCATCCCCGACGAGGCCCGCACCTTCGGCATGGATTCGCTCTTCCAGGAGGTCGGCATCTACTCGGCACAGGGCCAGCTCTATGACCCGGTCGACTCCAACCTGATGTTCACCTATCGCGAGGACAAGGCCGGCCAGATCCTCGAGGAGGGCCTGACCGAGGCCGGGTCGACGGCCTCCATGCAGGCCGCGGGCACGGCCTACGCCACGCACGCCGAGCCCATGATCCCGGTCTACATCTTCTACTCGATGTTCGGCTTCCAGCGCACGGCTGACGAGATCTGGGCCTTCAGCGATGCCCGAGGCCGCGGCTTCATGATGGGTGCCACTGCCGGCCGCACCACGCTCAACGGTGAGGGGCTCCAGCACGAGGACGGCCACAGCCTGGTCCACGCCTCCTTCTTCCCCTCCTGCCGCGCCTACGACCCGGCCTTCGCCTACGAGACCGCGGCCATCGTCAAGGACGGCATCGAGCGCATGTACGGTGCCGATCCGGAGGACGTCTTCTACTACATCACGCTCTACAACGAGAACCACGCCATGCCCCAGCGGCCTGCGGGTGTCAGCGACAAGGACATCGTCAGCGGCCTCTACCGCTTCGCGCCCGCACCCGAGCTGAGTGAAGGTGCCCCGCGCGCCGCCATCCTGGCGTCAGGCGTGATCATGCAGCAGGCGCTTGCGGCGCAGGCCATGCTGGCCGAGCAGCACGGCGTCGCGGCCGAGGTCTTCAGTGCCCCCTCGTTCCAGCTGCTACGCAACGAGGCCCTCGAGGTCGAGCACTGGAACCTGCACAACCCGGACCAGCAGAAGACTCCCTACGTGACGCAGGTGCTGCAGGAGGCCGGCCAGGCCGGACCCATCATCGGCGTGTCCGACTGGATCGCCTCCTGGCCCGACCTCATCAGCCGCTGGGTGCCGAGCGAGCGCTGGCGCTCGATGGGTACCGATGGCTACGGCCGCAGCGATACGCGTGAGGCGCTCCGTCGCTTCTTCGACATCGACGCGGCCCACATCACGGCCGCCGTGCTGGTGGAGCTGGCGCGGATGGGGACGCTGCCGCAGGCTGACGTGTCCGCGGCCGTGGCCCAACTCGATCTCGAGCCCGAGGCGCCGTTCGCCATCGAGCGGTAGCTGAACCAGTACCAACGGGGCAGTAGTCACTGCACCCGGGGCGACCGCTACCATCCGCACATGACCGGGACGAACGACGCTCCGGGCGAGCCTGGTGACAGCACCCTGGTCGAGGCCGCCCGTCGCGGTGACCTCTACGCCTGGGAGCGCCTGGTGCGCAGGTACCAGGAGCCCGTCTTCCGCGTGGCGTGGCTGGTGACGCGCGATACGGAGATGGCAGAGAAGGTCACGCAGTCGACGTTCGTGCGCGCCTTCAGGGCGCTGCCCTCGATGGACGACGAGATCGGCTTGCTGCCCTGGCTCATCCGTATCGCGGCCGGCGAGTCCCGCCAGCAGCGACGCGAGTCCGGGCGCCCCAGCCCGTCCGATCGACCCAAGGAAAAGCAGGTCAGCCCCCAGCTGCCCGCCAGCGCGATCCCGGGCCTGTCCGAGGCCGACGAGCTCACGTCAGCCGAGCGGCAGGCGATCAGCGAGGCCTTCGACCGTCTCGGTGAGGAGGATCGTCTGGTCATCGCCGCGCGCTACCTCTTCGGCTTGACACGAACCGACGCGGCTAACGCGCTCTCGATCGGCTCCAAGCTGGTCGATGAGCAGCTCAGCGGTGCGGTTTCGCGGCTGCGTGCGCGGGTGGTCCTGGCCTGATGACCGTCGAACGCCATCCCGGATCCGCCAGCGCCATGTCCGACGAACAACTCGCTTCGGTGGCGGTCTCGATGGTCGTGGCCGAGCTTCGATGGATGCCCGACGTGGCTCCGGCGGTCATGGACCGCATCTCACGGGACGCGGTCGCCTACCCGGAGCAGTTCGATCGTCGCCTGCGGCAGTGGAGACCCGACGCAGCGCCGCCTCCGCCAACCGGTCGCTCGGCCAGGCGAACGGTTGGCCGTCTGGTCGTCTTCGCGGCCATCCTCGTGATCATCACCGGCCTCGTCATCTTCGCCGCGACCGTGAGCGCGACGGCCGCCAGCGCAGCCGTCGCCATGGGGCTGGCGTGCTGAGTCATGCGTTCGGTGGCAGGCTAGGTGCGCGTCGCACCCTGCATGTCGTCACGGAGGCTCCATGACCCCGTCCGCAACTCGTCGTCGATGGTGGCCGGCAGTGCTGCTGGCCGGATCCCTTCTCGTCAGCGCCGGCAGCCTGGCTCACGCACAGGACGAGACGGCTGGCACCGACCAAGCCGGCGCCGCCTCGCCGGCACCGGTGGTGGAGCCAGAGCCGACGCCGTACCCTCAGTTCGATCCTTCGTCGGTCAGCCTGCGCCTTGACCTGGTCAGCGACGAGTTCGATGGCTCGGTCTATGTGACGGACGATGGCCTTCCGCGGTCGAAGTGCCTCTACGTCATCGAGAAGGACGGCCAGGTGTGGATGTACAACCCAGGGGAGGGCTTCAAGGCCCCGCGCCCATTCCTCGACATCAGGCGGCTCGTCGGCACCGGCCCCGAACAGGGCCTCCACAGCATCGCCTTCCACCCCCGGTTCGGCCGCAAGGGCAACGGCCGCTACTTCGCCCACTACACCGACACCAAGGGCGCGGCCGTGGTGGCCGAGTTCAATGGCGCGCCGTGCAAGCCCGCGGCCAAGAAGGCCAGCAAGCCCAAGATCTGGATCAACGAGAGCCAGGACTTCCCCAACAACAACGCCGGCTGGATCGGCTTCGGGCCCGACGGCAAGCTCTACGTGCCGCTCGGCGACGG
>JASFQX010000311.1:0-3758 GCA_050115215.1 Chloroflexota bacterium | reverse complement strand
ATGATAGTCGTGCTGCGCAAAGTTGCCACCGGTCGTCTCCGGGCAGACGTGGCCGCTGGCGCATCCGGGCACCGGTTTGCGGCACTGTCACACCGGTTGCGCGCCCCGGTTCGACGCTCGCCTTCCGGCACCCTCGCGCGCGCCGTGACGCGCGCTGTCCGGCACGCCCTGCCTACATGAGATCCGCGGCCTCGGCCAGCAGGGTCCGGTAGGTGGCGGGATCGACGTTGCCGCCGCTGACGACGATGACCGTGTCGCTCTCCTCGGCGTCGGGCAGTTCCTGGCCGAAGCGCAGCCAGCCGGCGATCGAGACCGCGCCCGAGGGCTCGGCCACGATGCGGGCCCGCGTCGCCGCCTCGAGCATGGCGCGGCGGATGTCATCCTCGGTCACGGTCACGATGTCGTCGATGAGCCGGGACAGCTGCGCCCAGGGGATGCGCCCGACGGCACTCGTGCGGACGCCGTCGGCGATGGTGCGCCCGGTCAGCGCGGGCTCCCAGCGGATCACTCGGCCCGCTCGCAGTGACTCGGCCGCGTCGGCGGCCAGCTCCGGCTCGACCCCGATGACCGTGGCGTCGGGACGCAGTGACTTGACGGCCACGCACACGCCGGACGAGAGCCCGCCGCCGCCGATGGGCACGAACACCGTGAGCGGCTCGTTGGCACGGCCCAGCTCCGCCACCTGCTCGACGATCTCCAGTCCCACCGTGCCCTGACCGGCCACGATGCGGGCATCGTCATAGGAGGGGACGAGCACCAGGCCCTGCTCCTCGGCCAGCTGGTGGGCACGCTCCACGCGCTCTTCGCTGTCCGCACTGACGAAGACGATCTCGGCCCCGTCGGCGCGGACGCCAGCGACCTTGATGGCCGGGGCATCGTCGGGCATGACGATGACCGCGCGCAGGCCCAGCATCCGCGCCGCCCGGGCGATGCCTTGCGCGTGGTTGCCGCTGGAGTGGGTGATGACGCCGCGGGCACGCTCTGCCGGCGCGAGCGTGGCGAGGGCGTTGTAGGCCCCGCGGATCTTGAAGGCCCCGATGGGCTGGAGGTTCTCCGGCTTGAGCCAGACGCGTGGCGCCCCGATCTCGTCGTCGAAGGGCCCGAACGCCAGCAGCGGCGTCCGCAGGGCGACGCCGAGGAGGCAGTCGGCGGCAGCCTGCACGTCGGCCAGCGTGACCTGGTCAGGGTAGGAGTCTCGAGTGCTCACGTCGCTATACTGCCGCCAATCGTCAGGGGCATGCAGCCAACAGGAGGAGTCGATCGGTCGTGACCATCAGGGTCGGCAGCACGCAGGAACCATCCACCATCCCCGTGGGCACCCCGCCCCGCCGAACCTCGAAGGTCGACACCCTCCGCCACGCCTACGGCTTCGACGACGTCTCGCTCGCCCCTGGACCGCGCACCGTCGAGCCGGCAGACGTCGACACGGCGGTCGAGTTCGCTGGACTCCATCTGGACATCCCGGTGCTGGCTGCCGCCATGGACGCGGTGGTCGGTGTGCGCTCCGCAGGCGTGCTGGCCGGCCTCGGCGGGCTGGCCGTGATGAACCTCGAAGGCGTGCAGATGCGCTACCGGGACCCGGCGACCGTGCTCGAGCGCATCGCCGCTGCCGCGCCCAGTGAGGTGCAGTCGGTCCTGGCCGCGGCCTACGAACCGCCCATCTCCGAGGAGATCGTGGCCACCCGCATCCGCCAGCTGCACGCGGCCGGCTCGCCCGCCGTCATCTCGGCCACGCCGGCGGCTGCCCGGACGTGGGGCCCGTTCTGCGCCGAGCATGGCGCTGACGTCTTCCTCGTGCAGTCGCAGGTCTCGTCCGCCCAGCACCTCGCTTCGGGCTACGAGCCGCTATCACTGGGCGAGTTCACCGGGCGCATGGGGATCCCCGTGGCCGCCGGCAACACCACCTCCTACGAGGCTGCGCTGGAGTTGATGGGGCAGGGCATCGCGGCCATCTTCGTGGGTGTCGGCCCAGGCGCGGCGTGCACCACCCGTGAGGTCCTGGGCGTGGGCGTGCCGCAGGTTACGGCCATCGCCGACGTGGCCGCGGCGCGTGACGAGCACTACGAGCGCACCGGAGTCTACGTGCCGGTCATCGGCGACGGGGGCATGCGGCGAGGTGGCGAGATGGCCAAGGCCATCGCCGCCGGCGCTGATGCACTCATGCTCGGCTCGCCGCTGGCACGTGCTGAGGAGGCCCCCGGCCACGGCACCAGCTGGGGCATGGCCGCGCCGTCGCCGACCCTGCCGCGCGGGACCCGCATCACGGTGGGCACGGTCGGCCCCATGGAGCGCATCCTCTACGGCCCTTCGCGCGTGACCGACGGCACGGAGAACCTGGTCGGGGCGTTGCGACAGTCGATGGCCGCACTCGGCGCGCGTGATATCGCCGAGATGCAGCAGGTGGAGATGGTCTACGCCCCGGCCGTGGCGATCGAGGGCAAGTCCTGGCAGCAGCGCCGCTAGGGCTACTCAGTCCAGGCGCTTCTCCATCAGCGTGGTTCCGCCGGAGAGCTCTGCGACCTTCTCGTAGCCGGCCGACTCGTAGAGCTCGACGGTGCCGCGGTAGCGGTGTGCATCGTCCTTGGGCTGGGAATAGGGGCCGGCCTCCATGCGGGCCATGCCGTCCTCGCGGAGCCCGTCGATGGCCGCGGCCAGCAGGCGCCTGGCGATGCCTCGCCGACGCCAGGCCGGATCGATGGTGAAGCAGGGCGTGGCGCCGGTCCGCGCGCCATCGCCGGGCAGCTTCGCCAGCTGCGGGAAGCGCACACGCGGCGCGGCGTTGACCCAGCCCACGACGCTGTCGTGGGCGAAGGCCAGGTAGCCGCTGGCACGACCCTCTCGCACTGCCTGTGCCATGGCTTCGCGGTTGTCCTGCGGCGCGCGCGCGTCGAAGTCCCCGCGCTCCGGGTCCCAATAGGGGAACCAGCAGTAGCAGCCCGCCCACTCGGGCGAGTCCCCGAACGCGCGCTCAGCCATGAACTCGAGGAAGGCATCGAGCGTCTCCGGCGTCAGTCGGCGGACGGTGATCTCGGGCTCAGGACGCATTCGGCGAGGCTAGCACGCGGGCATGGCGGCTCCGGGCTGGCAGGACCGCTCCTTCGCTCACCGAACCGCAACTCTCCACACCGGACCCCAGCACACCGCAGCGGACCATACCGAAGGTCACATGCCTACGTAGGACCGCGCGACCATTCCGTCTGCCGCACCCACGACGCACGATGGGGCAGTGATGACCGCAACTCTCAGGGTCGGCCGTCGTGCGCCGTTCATGGGTCTCGCCGCGGCCGTGCTTGCCCTGCTGCTGCTCCCAGCGCTAGCGCTCGCCGTGGACTGGACACCACTCGACCGGGTCACGTCGGTGGGAGGGTCTCGCCTCGACTCGCTGCACCAGCTCGCCGCCGCCAAGGGCGAGCTGCACCTCGTCCACCCACGCATCGGCTCGGGCAAGACGGACGACAGGGTCGTCTACCAGCGCTCGGGCAACGACGGCAGGTCGTGGACGCGCGAGCGGGTGCTCTTCAGCGCTTCGACCAAGCGACGCCACGTCGTGCCCAACCTCGCCATCGACGCGCGTGACCGGATCGTGGTGGTGGCCTATCGGGTCAGCGGACCTGCGGGACACGATCTTCTCGTGCGCGTGAGCCGAGATGGCGGCCGCAGCTTCGGCAAGCGCCGCGTGCTGTTCCAGACCTCCAACCGGACCGGCATCGGCGTACCTGCCGTGGCCATCGGGAACGACGTCATCGCGGTGGCCTGGA
>JASFQX010000310.1:0-3761 GCA_050115215.1 Chloroflexota bacterium | reverse complement strand
CGAGACGCTGGCGCTGGGGCGCGGTGTGGCCGATGCGCTCGGCGTGCGACTCGAGGCGGTGCTGCTCGGCCAGGGCATCCGAGAGCTGTCCGGGTCGCTGGGTGTGGCCGATGCGGTCCTCTACGTCGATCATCCGGCCCTTGCCGATTCGGTCGGGGAGCCGACCAGCCGGGCGCTGGCCTCGCTGGCGGCTGATCGCGCACCATCGGCCGTGCTGGTCCCGGCGACCAATGTCACCTGGGACCTGCTGGGGCTGCTCCCTGCGCGCTTGGGCGCACCGTTCGTCAACTTCTGCCAGGACATCGCGGTCGTCGACGGCGTGCTCCAGGCCACCTGCCTCGTCTACGGCGGGAAGATGCAGGTGACCGTGACCGGCGAGGCATCGCCCGTCGTGCTGGCCGTCATGCCAGGCGCGCGGCCACCGGATGCGGGTCAAGCGACGACGGCGCCAGCGGTGGAGGATGTGTCCGCCGAGGTGCCTGAAGACTCCCGCCTCCGCCTGCTCGAGTACGAGGAGCCGGAGGTGGCCGACATCGACATCTCCCAACAGGATGTCCTGGTGGCGGTCGGCCGTGGCATCGGCGGCGAGGCCAACCTCGAGGTGGCCGAAGACCTGGCCGACGCGCTGGGCGGTGCTGTCTGCGGCTCGCGGCCGGTGATCGATCAGGCCTGGCTCCCGCTTGCGCGACAGGTCGGCAAGTCCGGCGTGACCGTGAAGCCGCGGCTGTACGTCGCGGCCGGTATCAGCGGCGCCCCCGAGCACCTGGAGGGCATGCGCGACTCCGAGACCATCATCGCCGTCAACACCGACGCCGACGCACCGATCTTCTCGGTCGCCCACTACGGCGTCGTCGATGATGCCGCCGACGTGCTTGAAGCGCTTGCGGAGGCGGTCAGGAAGCGGAAGGGATAGCACCGATGCCGGATCCGACCACGACGACCTACCTCGGCATCCCGGGCTTCGTCTACCTGTGGGCCGTGACGATCGTGGTCGCGGTCATCTTCGGACGGCGGGCCTACCTGATCCTTTCGGCCGTCGCCCGCGGAAAGGGTGAGGCGCGCTGGGATCAGGCACCACGCCGGCTGTGGAACGTGGTGGTCAACGTGGCGGGCCAACGACGCATGTTCGACAACTTCGGCATGGGGCTGGCCCACCTCGTCATCTTCTGGACCTTCATCTTCTACGCCTTCAGCTTCGCCTGGAACCTCATCCGGGGCCTGTTGCCGTTCCTGCCGATCCCGTACGCGGACGACGTCCCGTTGATCACCTTCCCCATGGAGCTGCTCAGCGTGGCCACGCTGGTCGCACTGGCCGGCGTGGCCATCCGCCGGTTCGTCGCCCCCCCGCCGCGCCTGACGCTGTCTCGGGACGCCGGGTTCATCCTCGTGCTCATCGCCTTCCTGGTGGTGACCTTCCTGGTCGGACAGGGGGCCAAGGCCGCCGCCGAACCGGAGGCCGTCAGCGGCAGCCCGGTCGGCACGCTCGTCGGCTCGTGGTTCAGCGGCATGTCGACGGCGACGGCCGAATCGCTCTACCTGGCGATGTGGTGGATGCACATGGTGGCGGTGCTGGGCTTCCTGGCCTACCTGCCGTACTCCAAGCACCTGCACCTGCTGGCCTCGCCTTTCAACGTCTACACGGCCTCGCTCGACACGGGCATCACCCCCATGCCCGCGGAGGGGGCCGCGCGCCTGGAGGACTTCACCTGGCGGGAGCTCTTCAACGGCCTCGCCTGCGCCGAGTGTGGTCGCTGCGACCGAGCCTGTCCGGCGTTCGCCTCCGGCCAGCTCCTCTCGCCCCGCGATCTCATCCACGACGTGCGCCACATGGTCCTCTCGGCGGCGGACGGTGACGGAAAGGGCAGCCTCATCGACACCGTGAGTCCCCAGGCCATCTGGGCCTGCACGACCTGCATGGCCTGCATGGAGCGCTGCCCGGTCTTCAACGAGCACGTCCCGCTCATCGTTCAGATGCGGCGACGCCTGATCAGCGAAGGTGAGGTCGGGACCGGCGTCCAGGACATGCTGATGGGCATGAGTCGCTACGGGAACTCGTTCGGCCAGTCGCCGCGCAAGCGGCCGAAGTGGACGCGTGACCTCGACTTCGAGATCACCGACGCCCGCAAGGAGCCCGTCGAGTACCTGTGGTTCGTCGGCGACTACGCCTCGTTCGACCCTCGCGTGCAGGAGGTGACGCAGGCCGCCGCTCGGCTCTTCCACCGGGCAGGCCTCGACTTCGGGATCCTCTACGACACCGAGCAGAACGCCGGCAACGACATCCGTCGCCTGGGTGAGGAAGGCCTCTTCGAGATGCTGAGGGACAAGAACCTGGAGGCGCTCGATTCGGCACAGTTCGAGACCATCGTCACCACGGACCCCCACACCTACTTCGTGCTCAAGCACGAGTACGGGCTCGATGGGAAGGTCAAGCACTACACCGAGGTCCTCGACGAGCTCATCTCATCGGGTCGCCTCGAGGTCGCGCGGAACCCCGGCGCCCGCGTCACGTACCACGACCCGTGTTACCTCGGTCGGTACGGCGGCGTCTATGACGCCCCTCGCGGCGTGCTGGAACAGCTGGGGCTCGAGCTGGTCGAGATGCCGCGCAACCGGTCGTCCGCCTACTGCTGCGGTGCCGGCGGCGGCCAGATCTGGATGGAGGACACCTCATCCGGAGGTGAGCGACCGGCCGAAAGCCGCGTGCGGGAGGCGGCAGGTCTTTCGGGGGTCACCACCATGGTCGTGGCTTGCCCCAAGGACCTGGTCATGTTCCGCGACGCTCTGAAGACCGCGGACCTGGAAGGGTCACTCGTCATCCGGGACATCGCAGAGCTCGTGGCAGAGGCCATGAGCGTGGAAGAAGCTACGAGCGTGGAAGAGGCCAACGGCGCAGCGCAGAGGAGCGGCATATGAAGCGGGCCGATACGAACGGTAGCGGCGAACCGAGGATCGGGGTCTACGTCTGCCACTGCGGCACCAACATCTCAGCCACCGTCGACGTGGAAGCGGTGCGCGACTTCGCCGAGGGGCTTCCCGGCGTGGCGCTGGCTCGCTCGTACAAGTACATGTGCTCCGATCCCGGCCAGGAGCTGATCAAGGAGGACATCGCGGCCCACGACCTCGACCGGATCGTCGTGGCCTCGTGCTCGCCCAGCCTGCACGAGACCACCTTCCGCCGGGCGACTGCCGAAGGTGGCCTCAATCCCTACTACTTCCAGATGGTCAACATCCGCGAGCAGGACGCGTGGGTCCACATCGATACCAACGAGGCCACCACCAAGGCCGAGGACCTGCTTCGTGCCGCGGTGCACCGGGTGCGCTTCCACAAGCCCCTGGAGCGGCAGCGCGTCGACGTCAAGCCCGCGGTGATGGTCGTGGGCGGCGGCATCGCCGGCATCCACGCTGCCCTGACCATGGCCAACGCCGACAAGCACGTCTACCTCGTGGAGCGGGAGCCGACGATCGGCGGGCACATGGCCCAGTTCGACAAGACCTTCCCGACGCTCGACTGCGCCGCCTGCATCCTCACCCCGAAGATGACCGACGTACGCTCGCACCCCAACATCACGCTGTGGACGATGGCCGAGATCGACAGCGTCGATGGTTACGTGGGCAACTACAGCGTGACGGTCCGCCACAAGCCGCGCTTCATCGTCGAGGATGCCTGCGTCGGCTGTCTCGATTGCATCGATGCCTGCGTCTACAAGGTGGGCAAGACGCCCGACGAGTTCAACCTCGGCCTGAGCATGCGCAAGCCCGTG
>JASFQX010000309.1:0-3781 GCA_050115215.1 Chloroflexota bacterium | reverse complement strand
GCCTCGTCCATTCCTGGCAGCCGTCATTCCGGCTGCGCTCGGGGACGCCCTATGCGCCCTGCGACTTCGCCGAGATCGAGACCTACCCCGAGGCGCTCGAGGCCGACAGGCGGGTGCTCATCACGACCCCGGCCTCCTGCCCGACCGACGCCCTCGGCGGGTGGGAGGTGCGCACGCTGACGCCCTGAGCCGGTCGCCCGGGCTGGCGACGCTCGGCGTGACCTACCTCCTTCGCAGCACCCACCAGGCGATGGTGACGACCGTGCTCACCGCCAGCGCGAGCAGCGACCTGGCCCACAGCCGGGGGTTCGTTCGTGCCGGCTGCTTCGACAGCGTGATGGGCATCATCTCCAGGGTCATGGACTCGACGACCCCACGAGCGTCACGGCGGAAGGCGACTCGGGACGTGCCGGCTTCCTCGAGGTCGACGCGGAGGACGTCCGGGTCGTCCGCATCATCGGGCCCGAGCCGGTACCCGCGATAGAGGTCGGGGATGGGCGTGAGGAAGCGCAGCGCCGGCCGGCCGTCGCGCACGAAGACCTCCGCGCCCGCGCCCATGAACAGCCGCTTGCGCAGGTCCGTCCACGACCCTGCCAGGCGATACCAGCCCACGAGCTCATCGGTGCGACCGACGTCCAGCGGCCGGGCAGCGCTGCCGCTCGGCGCCGGGATGCCGATCGCGGCCCCGAGCAGCGCGTGCGCTTCGGCAGCCAGCCAGAACACGGGGTCCCGGGCACCGTTGGTGAAGGCGGCCACGCCGACGCCATCGTCCGGCGCCAGGCACAGGTGTGAATGGAAGCCCGGATGGACGCCCTGGTGCTCGACCACCGCATGCCCACCCAGGTCCGCCCGGAAGAAGCCCAGGCCCATGCCCGGGAGGCGAGGGTCGGGCTGGTAGTGGGGCCGGAACATCTGGGCCAGGGTTTCCGGCCGCAGGACGCGGCCGTGAGCGTTGGCGCCGCCGCCCAGCAGCGCGGCCAGGTAGCGAGCCATGTCGGCCGGCGTGGAGAAGACCGAGGCGGCAGCGGCCGTGACCATGTCGCGCTCCTCCACCCGCTGCCAGCCACCACCACCCGGCTCGTAGCCAGTGGCCAGCTGCCTCCGGACCCGGTCGCTGCGGAGGACCTCGCTGTCGCGCATGCCCAGCGGCTCGAAGATCCGCTCGCCGAAGGACGTGTGCAGCGGGACGCCCGAGACGTCCTCAACGAGCTGCCCCAGCACGGTCGGACTGTGGTTGCCGTAGGTGAAGACCCGACCGGGCTCGGATGTCAGCCTGATGCGGCCGCCGTAGAACTCGGCTACCGTGGGCAACGGCCCCCCGGCCGGGAAGCTCTCACCGAAGTCCGGCCGGACCAGGCCGGTCAGGTGGGCGATCTCGCCGAGGCCGGCGGTGTGCGTCAGGAGGTGGCGCACGGTGGCCGGCCGGTCCCCCGCACGCGCCGGCTCCAGCCGCAGGGACCGCAGGTAGTCGTTGGCCGGCGCATCAAGCTCGACCAGACCCTGCTCCACCAGCTGCATCACGGCGATGGCCGTGAACGTCTTGGTGATCGAGGCGATGCGAAAGACCGTGTCCTCGGTGATGGGTGCGCCCCTGCCCAGGTCGGCCGAGCCGTAGCTTTGAGCCAGGCGCATGCCGTCGGACCCGATCACGATCAGGGCCAGGCCGGCGAACGCGCGGCGGCGGACCAGCTCGTCGATGCGTGCGGCCAGTCGCTCGGCGTCGGTCACGGGCCGGGTACCTCCTCGCCCATCAGCCTGCCCATGGACGGCGCCGGGCGATAGGGCCGTTGCGCCTCACCTGCTGTACGTCGCCGGCCCGATCGCGGCCTCCGAGCAGCCCGTCTCCGGCCGGCCGGCGGCGGCGGCGTAGACTCGGCGACAGGTGCGCGGAGGTCGTCCCGCGCGGGAGAGCGTGGGAGGCAAGCATGCGCTTCGGACGGTTCGATGATGCGCGTCGGGAATACGTCATCACCCGGCCTGACACGCCCCTGCCCTGGATCAACTACCTCGGTTCCGAGGACTACCTCGGGCTCATCTCCAACACCGCTGGTGGCTACGCCTTCTACCAGGATGCCCGTCTGCGGCGGCTGACCCGCTACCGCTACAACAACGCCCCGCTCGACATCGGTGGCCGCTACGTGTACGTGCGCGACGACGACTCCGGCGAGTTCTGGAGTCCCAGCTGGCAACCGGTCGGCCGCGACGTCGAGGACTACGAGTGCCGCCACGGCATGGGCTACACCACCATCAGCTCGCGCTCGCAGGACATCCGCACCGAGACCACCTATGTGGTGCCGGTGGGCCAGAACCTCGAGGTCTGGCGCACGCGGGTGACCAACGAGCGCGACGCGACGACACGGCTCTCGCTCTTCAGCGCGATCGAGTGGTGCCTCTGGGATGCCCATGACGACGCCACCAACTTCCAGCGCAACTACTCCATCGGCGAGGTCGAGGTGGAGGACGGCGTCATCTATCACAAGACGGAGTACCGGGAGCGCCGCGACCACTTCGCCTGGTTCGCCTGCAGCGAGGAGCTGGCCGGGTTCGACACCCAGCGCGACGACTTCCTGGGCCCCTATCGCGGCTGGGACCGCCCCCTCGCGGTCGAGGAAGGCCGCGCTCGAGACTCGATCGCCCACGGCTGGCAGCCCATCGGCTCCCACCACGTGCGCCTGCAGCTGGCGCCGGGCGAGACGCGGGAGGTCATCTTCGCGCTCGGCTACGCGGAGAACCCGCGGGAGGCCAAGTTCGACCCGCCCGGCTCGCAGGCGATCGCCAAGGCCGGTGTACGCCCGGTCATCGAGCGCTTTCTCCAGCCCGCCGAGGTCGAGCGCGCACTCGACGAGCTGGCGGCCCGCTGGGACGAGCTGCTGGGGAGGCTGCAGGTACGCACGCCCAGCGCGCACCTCGACCGCATGGTCAACACCTGGAATGCCTACCAGTGCATGGTCACGTTCAACCTCTCGCGTTCGGCCTCCCTGTTCGAATCCGGCATCGGCCGAGGCATGGGCTTCCGCGACTCCAACCAGGACCTGCTCGGCTTCGTGCACATGGTTCCCGAGCGGGCCCGGCAACGCATCCTCGACATCAGCGCCACCCAGCTGCCCAGCGGTGGCGCATACCACCAGTACCAGCCGCTGACCAAGCGCGGCAACGACGCCGTCGGCAGCGGCTTCAACGACGACCCGGCCTGGCTCGTGCTCGGCGTGGGCGCCTACCTGCGCGAAACCGGCGACACCTCGCTCCTCGACGAGCCCGTGCCGTTCGACACCCGGCTCGGCTCGGAGGTGCCGCTGTACCAGCACCTGGTGCGCGCCATCGAGTACACGCTTGACCGGCTGGGCCCGCACGGGCTGCCGCTCATCGGTCGCGCCGACTGGAACGATTGCCTCAACCTCAACTGCTTCAGCGAGACACCGGGTGAAGCTTTCCAGACCACGGAGAACAGGGAGGGCGGGGTGGCCGAATCGGTCTTCATCGCCGCGCTCTTCACGCTGGCCGTGCAGGAGATGCAGGCGATCGCCCGGCTGCGTCGCGATGCTGTCTTCGCCCGCCGTTGCGAACAGGCTCATGACGACATGGTCGCGGCCATCGACGAGCACGCCTGGGACGGGGCCTGGTTCCGGCGTGCCTATGACTTCTCCGGCCATGCCGTCGGCTCGGCCCAGAACGAGGAGGGCCAGATCTTCATCGAACCGCAGGGCATGGCCGTGATGGCCGGCATCGGGGTGGACGATGGGCGGGCCCGGACCTCGCTGGCATCGGTGCGCGAGCGGCTGGC